>CAYUIN010000065.1:0-8948 GCA_964444695.1 uncultured Desulfocurvus sp. | reverse complement strand
GTTTCCGGACCTCCCGGGTCCGGTCCCCACGGCTGCGAAAAGGCCGACGCGGAACTTCCGGTTCCCGAATAGGGCTACAGGAACACAAAGTTCCGATTTTTGCAACACCGAATCATTTCAGCGTATTGCAACGGGCCTGCGGTGGGTGCCCCCCTGCCGCCGCCTGTGCGGCGGGGTCCCGGGCCGGGGTCTTCGCCCCGCAGCCCGCGCCGCTGCTCGGTTTTGCGAAAACAGGATGCGCCGCGTCCGCACTTTTTTCGCACGGCACGACTATGCCCAATGAATTCGGCAACTTATACTTTGGCCCGCGCTTTGCTTTAGGGCGGGCGGCGCATGACGCGGGGCGCGTTGCCCCGGGCGCCGGGAGTGGACCATGGGAAAGATCACCAAACCGAGCCAGGTCACGGTCACGGGCATCGTTGTTCCCAACGACTGGGACAACGCCGGCCACCTGGCCGAGGTCGTGCTCTGCGGTCCCGACGAGTCGGAGGTTGTGGTCGCCGGCGAGAAGCGTCTGGAGATGTTTCGCCTGTGCCACCACCGCCTGCGCGTCACGGGGCGCGAGACGAAGGACGAGCGGGGCCGCCGTTCGCTGCTCGTGGACGGCTACGCCGTGCTCGGGGACGAAGTGGACTGCGGCTACGAGGCACGGTTCCTGTTGTAGGAGCCGCCCGCCGGAAACACACGGCGGGCACGGAGACGACGATGCAGATGGGTTCCATCACGCGGGCCATGCGGGCCCTGACGGCGGGACTGCTTGCGGCGGGGCTTTTTTTCGCCACCGTCGCCCACGGCGCGGCGGAGGACTACTCCGGGCGCGGGCTGGTGTTCGCCAGCGACGGCACGCTCTACTTCGAGGCCGAAGAGGGCGGGGTGTACATGATCGACGGCCTGGACCTCTCGGATTTCGAGGGCGTCCTGGTGCTGGTCACGGGCAGGGTGCTGGAGTCCGAGGCTTCGGGTCCGGTGCTGATCGTGGCCACGGTGGCCGAGGACGAGCAGGACGCGACGGGCGACGCACCGCGCCCCGGGATCGCCCCGGGCAACCAGTAGCGCGGGAACCATTTTCAATTATACCAGCCCGTGCCCCGTGGGGGCGCGGCAGCAAAGGGGAAGACCATGACCTTCCAGATCGAGCACATCGAGGCGGACAAACCTCCCTTGGACCAGGCCGAAGACCGGCCTCCTTCCGCGGGCCGATCCCGCGACGCGGGCCCCCTGCGCCGCGAGGGCGCGCTGTTTGCCGACGGCCGCTCCGCGCAGGACTACCGCGAGCGTTTTCACCCCGGCGTCTCCCAGCGCGACTGGAGCGACTGGCGCTGGCAGCTCAGGCACCGCATGACCACCGCCGCGCAGTTCGCCGAGACCATGGGCCTGACCGAGGACGAGACCCGGGCCTTCGCGGGCGCGGCGGGCCTGCGCCTGCCCGTGGCCGTGACCCCGTACTACGCCTCGCTGCTCTACGCCGAGCGCCAGGCGGGCGGCCACAGCCTGGCCCGCACCATGCTGCCCTCGGCCGGGGAGTTCCCCACCGCCTGCCACGAGTCCGCCGACCCGCTGGGCGAGGAGCACGACAGCCCCGTCCCGGGCATCGTGCACCGCTACCCGGACCGCGTGCTGTTCCTGGTCACGGACTTCTGCGCCGCGTACTGCCGCTACTGCACGCGCTCGCGCCGCGTCGGCCGCCCGGAGTCCAAGCACCGCATGACCCGCGTCTGGGACCAGGCCGTGGACTACATCGCCGCCCACCCCGAGGTGCGCGACGTGCTCATTTCCGGCGGCGACCCGCTGATGCTCTCCGACGCGGCCCTGGAGTACATCCTGTCGCGCGTCACGGCCATCCCCCACGTGGAGATGGTGCGCATCGGCACCAAGGCGCCGATGGTCCTGCCCCAGCGCGTGACCCCCAAGCTGGTGCGCATGCTGCGCCGCTTCCACCCGCTGTTCATGTCCGTGCACTGCACGCATCCTTCGGAGCTGACCCCCGAGTCCGCCCAGGCCTTCGGGCGCCTGGCCGACGCGGGCATCCCCCTGGGCAGCCAGACCGTGCTGCTCACGGGCGTCAACGACGACGCCAAGACCATGGGCGACCTGTTCCGCGGGCTGCTCAAGGTGCGCGTGCGCCCGTACTACCTGTACCTCTGCGACCAGGCCTCCGGCACGACCCATTTCCGCACCCCGCTGACCAAGGGCCTGGAGATCATCCGCGCCCTGCGCGGCCACACCTCCGGCTACGCCCTGCCCCATTTCGTGGCGGACCTGCCCGGCGGCGGCGGCAAGACCCCGCTGTGCCCCGAATACATCACCGGCACCGACGGCGAGGACGTGGTGTTCAAGAACTGGGAAGGCGCGCAGTACCGCCTGCACGACCCGCTCACCGCCCGCGCCCTGCGCGAAGGCCAGGACCTGTCATGAAGATCGGCATCACCTACGACCTGCGCGAGGACTACCTGGCCCAGGGCTACACGCTGGAAGAGACGGCGGAGTTCGACAAGCCCGAGACCGTGGACGGCATCGAGGCCGCCATCCGGGCCATGGGCCACGAGACCGAGCGCATCGGCGGCCTGCGGCCCCTGGCCGAGGCGCTCATCGCCGGGCGGCGCTGGGACCTGGTGTTCAACATCGCCGAGGGCATGTACGGCTTCGCCCGCGAGTCCGCCGTCCCGGCGCTGCTCGAGGCCTGGCGCATCCCCTGCACCTTCTCGGACCCGATGGTCCTGGCCCTGGCCCTGCACAAGGGCATGGCCAAGCGCGTGGTGCGCGACGCGGGCGTGAACACCCCGGCCTTCGACGTGGTGGAGAGCCTGGACGACGTGGAGCGCGTGCGCCTTCCCTACCCGCTGTTCGCCAAGCCCGTGGCCGAGGGCACCAGCAAGGGCGTCACCGGCACCTCGCTCATCGTGCAGCCCACGGGCCTGCGCCCGGTGTGCGCCGAGCTGCTGAAGACCTTCGCCCAGCCCGTGCTGGTGGAGGAGTACCTGCCCGGCCGCGAGTTCACCGTGGGCATCCTGGGCTCCGGCCCGGCGGCGCGCGCCGTGGGCGTGATGGAGGTCTTCGTGGACGGCGGGCAGGACAACGGGGCCTACACCTTCGACAACAAGGCCCAGTACGAGACCCGCGTGCGCTACCAGTTGGCCGACGACGCCCAGGCCGCGAGCGCGGCCGCGCTGGCCCTGGACGCCTGGCGCGCCATGGGCTGCCGCGACGGCGGGCGCGTGGACGTGCGCATGGACTCCCACGACGCCCCCGCGTTCATCGAGGTCAACCCGCTGCCCGGGCTCAACCCCTCGCACTCGGACCTGCCCATCATGTGCGCCCTGGCGGGCATCCCCTACGCCGAGCTCATCGCGGCCATCGTGGACTCCGCCGCCGCCCGCGTGGCGGCCCCGGCGGGCGCCGTGGCGGAGGCCGTATCGTGAAGGCCCTTTTGCTCATCAACCGCCCCGGCCCCGGCGCCGGGGCGGACGACCGCGACACCCTGATCCAGGCGCGCGTGGTGCGTAAGGCCCTGCGCGCCATGGGGCACGAGGTGGGCACCGTGGCCTTCTCCCTGAACCTGCCCGACACGGCCTTCACCCTGCGCGGGGCCGCGCCGGACGTGGTCTTCAACCTGGTGGAAGGCGGCGAGGGCGGCGGGCGGACCATCAGCTACGCCCCGGCGCTGCTGGAGGACCTGGGCCTGGCCTTCACCGGGGCCGGAGCCTCGGCCATGGCGCTGTCTTCCAACAAGCTGTTCGCCAAGGCCGTGCTGCGCGCCTCGGGCGTTCCCACGCCGGACTGGCGCAGCCTGCCCGCGCTGCTGGGCGCCGAACCCGGAGACGAGGGCGCCTCGGGCCGCTGGATCGTGAAGTCCGTGTGGGAGCACGCCTCCGTCGGCCTGGACGCGGACAGCGTGCCCCAGGTGCGCTGCGCCGGGGAGCTGTGCGACGCCCTGCGCGCGCGCGCCCCGCACCAGGGCGGGGAATGCTTCGCCGAGGCCTACGTCCCGGGCCGCGAATTCAACATCGCCGTGCTCGACGGGCCGGACGGGCCCCAGGTCCTGCCCCCGGCGGAGATGGTCTTTTGCGGCGACTGGGGCGAGACCCCGCGCATCCTGGATTATTCCGCCAAGTGGGACGAGGACTCCGGGTCCTACGCCGCCTCGCGGCGCAGCTTCGAATTCGGACCGGCCGACGCCCCGCTTCTCGCGGCCCTCACGGCGGCCACCCTGGACTGCTGGCGGGCCTTCGGCCTGTGCGGCTACGCCCGGGTGGATTTCCGCGTGGGCGACGACGGCACGCCCCTGGTCATCGACGTCAACGCCAACCCGTGCCTGTCTCCGGACAGCGGCTTTGCCGCCGCCCTACAGCGGGCCGGCCTGCCTTTCGAGGAGGCCGTCATGCGTATCGTTTCCGCGGGGCTTTCGCGGCCCGGACTCTCCCCCAGCCGCAAGGCGGTCTGACCATGGCCGTGCGCGTAACCACGCGCCCCCTGCGCCTGCGCGAAAGCGTGGAGCCCCGGGACCAGCAATCCGTGATGGACGTCGCGGCCTCGTCGGGATTCTTCTCCGCCGAAGAGGTGGAGATGGCGGGCAGCCTCGTGGAGGAACGCCTGCGCGACGGCGAGCCCAGCGGCTACTTCTTCGTCTTCGCCGAGCCGGACGCCCCGGGCGCGGCCCTGGCGGGATTCGCCTGCTACGGCCCGGCGGGCTACGCCCCCGACTGGGTGGACCTGTACTGGATCGCCGTGCGCGGCGAGGCCCGGGGCGAGGGCATCGGCTCGCGCCTTCTGGCCGCCGTGGAGGACCGGGTGCGCCGCGCCTGGGCCGTGACCCTGGTGGTGGAGACCAGCTCGCGCAAGCAGTACGCGCCCACCCGCGCCTTCTACGAACAACGCGGCTTCGGGCTCATCGCCATGATGAAGAGCTTCTACGCGCCCGGAGAGCACAAGATGATCTATGCCAAGCGCCTGGACGCACTGCCGGACCGGGCCGATGCGAGGTGAGCCGTGAGCGCTGAGCAGACCCCCGACCTGCAACTGGTGACCTTCCTGCTGGCGGACGTGCGCTACGCCCTGGACGTGACGCGCATCCAGGAGATCGTGCGCATGCCCCCCGTGACCCGCGTCCCGCGCGCCCCGCGCCACGTGGCCGGGGTCACGAACCTGCGCGGCCACGTGATCCCCGTGGTGGACATGCGTCGGCGCTTCGGCATGCCGGGGCGCGAGGCCGACGCCGCCTCGCGGGTCGTCGTCGTGGCCCGCGAGGGCGGGGCCGTGGGCTTCGTGGTGGACGCCGTGGCGGAAATCCTGCGCCTGCCCGCCTCGGCCGTGGCCCCCGGGGCGACCCTGGGCTCCATGGCCGCCTCGGAGTGGATTTCGGGCGTGGGAAAACTCGAAGACCGGTTGATCCTGCTCGTGGACTTGGATAAACTGTTGCAGGAAGGGCCCCTTGCCGCCCCTGAAACGACGTCCCCCACCCTGCCCGCCACGCCCGAGGACGACCGACCCGCATCGCCGCAACCTAGACGCCCCCGCTTGCGCCTGGCGGCCTGATCCGGGGGCAGGGAGGAACACCATGAAGAAGATCGAACGGATTCTCTGCGCGGTGGATTTCTCCGAGGCGTCCAGCGTCGTCGCCGAACACGCCCTGACCGCCGCCCGGGCCTACGGGGCCGAGTTGCTCGTGCTCTACGTGGCCCCGGCGCTGGACCGCTACCGGGACTTCATGGTCTCCAGCACCTCGGTGGAGCATTTCGTGGCCAGCGTCGTGGTCGGCGCGGAGCAGGCCATGGCGGACTTCGTGGCCCGCGCCTTCCCGGACACCCCCGTGATCACCAAGGTCGTGGTCGGCTATCCGCCGGTGACCATCGTCGAGGTCGCCCGCACCAACGAGTGCGGGATGATCATCATGGGCACCTACGGACGCCGGGGCCTGGACCGCGCCCTGTTCGGCTCCGTGACCGAGCGGGTCATCAAGACCTCGCCCGTGCCGGTGCTCTCCGTCCGGCCGCCCCGCTGACGCGGCCGCGGGCCGCCCGATTGCGCACGGGTCTGCCCGTTGTTGATTAATGCCCCGGATGGGCTTACATTGCTTGGACCGCCCAGCCCCAGGCCCGGGCGGTCCAACTTCGAATGCCCACGCGCTCCGGGGCGTGCGGGACGGGAGCGACCAATGCGCCGAGACGCACCTTGGGTCATGCGCCCGGGCATCCCCTTCCGGGAGGCCCGCTAAGCCATGTCCATCCTGATCATCGACGACGAGGAATTCCTGCGCCGCAGCATCGCCGACTTCATCGAGGACCTGGAACAGGAACCGCTGATGGCGGCCAACGGGGCCGAAGGCCTGGAACTGCTCGATCGACACCAGCCCGAATTCGTGTTCGTGGACCTGAACATGCCCGTCATGGACGGCTACGAGTTCATCGAAAAGGCCCGTGTCAGGTATCCCGAACTGCCCATCGTGGTCCTGTCCGGCGTCGGCCTGGTGGAAGACGCCATCCGCGCCGTGCGCGCCGGTGCCTGGGACTTCATCTCCAAGCCCATCACGGACTTCATCGTCCTGGAACACGCCCTGGACAAGAACCGGGAGCGGGCCCGGCTGCTGCGCGAAAACCGCAAATACCGCGAACACCTCGAGGACATGGTCGCCCAGCGCACGGCCGAGCTGGAGCGCACCCGCCTGGAGGTCGTGCACAGCCTGGGCAAGGCCTCGGAATACCGCGACAACGAGACCGGCAACCACGTCATCCGCGTGGGCAACATCGCCGCCGTCCTGGCCCGCACCATGGGCCTGCCCCCCGCGCACTGCGAGCTGATCCGCCAGGCCGCGCCCATGCACGACGTGGGCAAGATCGGCATCCCGGACGCCATCCTGCTCAAGCCCGGCAAGCTGACGCCCGAGGAGTGGACGGTCATGAAGACCCACACCCGCATCGGCTACGAGATCCTGACCCCCAACGACGCCGCCCTCGCCGGGGACGCCTGCGTCATCTGCCGCCAGGAGTCCGAGGCGGACTCCAACGCCCTGCTGGCCATGGCCCGGCGCATCGCCCTGTACCACCACGAACGCTGGGACGGCACGGGCTATCCCTGCGGCCTGGCGGGCGAGAACATCCCCATCGAGGCCCGCATCGTGGCGGTCATCGACGTCTACGACGCCCTGGGCAGCAAGCGGACCTACAAGGAACCCTTCGACGAAGAGACCTGCCGCCGCATCATCCAGGAGGGCTCGGGCACGCACTTCGACCCCGCCGCGGTCCGGGCCCTGTTCTCCGACGTCGAGGAGATCATGGCCATCAAGCGCAACTGGCAGGACTAGGGCGGCGCGCCGCCCGCCTCAACGCCGCGGCCCAGGGCCCCGGCCAAGCCGCAAGGAGCTTCCCATGCGCCTGCCGCCCCTGAACATCCGGCGCAAGGTCACACTGGGCGTCGTCGCCTACCTGCTGGCGCTCGGCGTGTTCGGCGGGGTCGCCGCCTACAACCTCAAGGTCATGGAACGCAAGGTCCGCCTGGTGGAGGTCTGCGACGACTTCAAGAGCGGCATCCTCGAAGTCCGCCGCTACGAAAAGAACTTCCTGCTCTACGGCCACCAGGACGACCTGGACCAGGCCGGGCAGTTCCTGCACGAGGCCAAGCGCACCCTGAACCTGGCCCAAAGCCTGGCCCGCTGGCAGACCAGCCGCGACCTGCTGCAAAACCTGCGCAGCAACCTGCGCGACTACGAAGAGGGCATGAGCGTCCTCAACCCGCCGCCCACCGACCTCGTGGAGACCGAACGCCGCGTGGCGCACCTGCGCGCCCTGGGCAAGGAGCTGGTGGACGACTCCCAACGCCTGACGGACATGGAACGCCAGCGCATCCTGGAGATCATCACCGAACTCAACGCCAACCTGCTGCTCTCCCTGGCCTCGCTGGTGGTCCTGGGGGCCATCATGCACCTGGGCACGCGCCGCTTCGTCATCCAGCCGCTCAGAACCATCGAACAGACCACCCGGCGCATCGCCGAAGGCGACTTCCAATACGCCGAGGTGCCCCACACCGAGGACGAGGTGGCCAGCGTGCTGCTGGCCTTCAACCACATGGTCGACGAGCTGGAACGCCGCCAGGAACACCTGGTCCAGGCCCAGAAACTGTCCAGCATCGGCACCCTGACCTCGGGCATCGCCCACCAGCTGAACAACCCCCTGAACAACATCGCCACCTCCTGCCACCTGCTGGCCGACGAGCTGGGCAAGGACACCGGCGAGATGACCGCGCGCATGCTCTCCAACATCCGCCAGGAGGTCTTCCGGGCCCGCGACATCGTCAAGGGACTGCTGGAATTCTCGCGCCATACGGACTTCCACCGCGCCCAGCACCCGCTGCGCGGCGTGGTCGAGCGCTCCCTGTCCCTGGTCTCCAGCCAGATCGGCCCGGGCATCGAAGTGGGCATGGACGTCCCCGAAGACCTGATCGCCTTCATGGACGCCCAGCGCATCCAGGAGGCGCTGATCAACATGCTGCTCAACGCCGCCCAGGCCATCGAGACGCCCCGGGGCAGCATCCAGGTCTTCGCCGAGGCCGGACAACGCGAAGGCTTCGTCCGCCTGGGCGTGCGCGACACGGGCAAGGGCATCCCCAAACACCAGATCGAACAGATCTTCGACCCGTTCTTCAGCACCAAGGACGTGGGCAAGGGCACGGGCCTGGGCCTGTACGTGGTCTACGGCATCGTCCAGAAACACGGCGGCGGCGTGCACATCGAAAGCAACGAGGGCTCAGGCACGACCATCATCATCGACCTGCCCGTCAGCGAGGAATACTGCGGCTGCCTGTAACGCCGACGCCCGCGCGGGTGAGAGGCGAATGCCTCCGGCGGCCGGGGCTCTGCCCCGGACCCGCTTAAGGGGATAATCCCCTTAAGAATCCCTACATGGGGCCGCCTGACGGGTTGCTCAAAAGGAAAGGCCCGGCAGTCGCCGAGCCTTGTG
>CAYUIN010000064.1:0-8992 GCA_964444695.1 uncultured Desulfocurvus sp. | reverse complement strand
GAGAACCGGGCCTGGTGGGCCGGTCCGGACTGCTCGGCGCTGGTCAGCTTGGCCAGGTGCGGCAGCTGTGCCAGGAGCACGGGAAGGTTGATGGTCGTGGACATGGCGCCTCACGGCTCATTTCACCAGGTACTGATCCACCAGGATGGTTTCCAGCCGACCTCCGGCCAGGTATTGGTTCATCACCGACAAGAGGTCGGACTTCAGGGCCTCCACGTTCGTCTTATCGGACAGATACGTCAAATCCTTATTCTTCAGGTAGTAATATACCGCGTCGCGCAGGATGGTGGTCTTTTGCGAGACCTCGAAGGAGAGTTTTTCGTCCTGCGTGACGGTGGTGAACTGGCAGACCAGGAAGCGGACGGCGCCGTCTTCGCCGCGCTGTTCCACCCAGAAGGGGTCCAGCGTGACCATGAAGTCCTGGACTTCCGGTTCTGGTTCGGGCGGCGGGGGCGGGGCCTGCTCGCCTTCCACGGTCTGGGGCGCCTCGGGCACCTGGGCCGCCGGGGGGGCTTCCCCTGAAGGACGTAGCAAAAACCACGCCGCCACGGCCAGGATGAGCACCAGGCCGGCGGCGGCGGGGATGACGATCTTCTTGCGCCTGTACCAGGCGGGTTCGCCGTCGTCTGACGGACCGGGCTCCTCGAGAGGAGTTTCCTCCTGCTCTTCCTCTTCTTCCTCTTCCTCGTCCTCTTCTTCGAGGAACGGGGCGTCTTCGAGGTCCAGCTCGACCTTTTGCTGGTCCTTGGGAAGATTGCTGGTCAGCTCTTCGGTATCGAGCTCGGCCTTGGGGTCCGAATCGTCGCCCGCAAGGACGTCTTCGAGGTCGATGTCCGGAACCATGAGGACCATCAAGTCGTCCGGTACCTACGGACGGTCCGCTACTTCTTCTCGAAGATCTTGTCGATCTTCTGAGACAGGGTCTCCGCGGTGAAGGGCTTCACGATGTAGTTGGAGACCTTGGCCTGGACCGCCTCGATGATGTTTTCCTGGAGTCCCTCGGCGGTGACCATCAGGAAGGGGATGTGCTGGAATTCTTCGCTGGCGCGCACCTTGCGCAGCAGGTCGATGCCCGGCATCTCGGGCATGTTCCAGTCGGACACGATGAAATCTATCTTGTCCTTGTTCAGGATTTCCCAGGCGGTGCTGCCGTCGTCGGCCTCGACGATGTTGTTGAAGCCGAGCTGGCGCAGGATGTTCTTGATGATCCTGCGCATGGTGGAAAAGTCGTCCACGACGAGCACCCGCATGTTCTTGTCGTACGCCATGATCTCTCCCGATCTAATCGAGGCCGTAGGTGGCCCTGAATTTTTGTCTGAGCTTTTTGAGAGCCTGGGAATGGAGTTGGGAGACGCGGCCTTCGGTGATCCCCATGACCTCGGCGGTCTCGCGCATGTTCAGTTCTTCACTGTAGTACAGCGACAATACCAGTTTCTCCCGAAGCGTCAACTCGTCTATCAGTTTAGCGATTTTGTCAACAACATCCTGCATTGCTGCGGAACGGTACGGTTCGTTGTCGTGGTGCGCGCTCTGTTCCGGGGAAAAATGGTCCTGGATGGTTTCCAGGCTGAGGCACAGTTGGTTCTGCAGGGCGGCCAGTCCGGATTCCACGTCGCGCCGGGGCAGGCCGGTTTCGGCCATCAGCTCTTCCTGGGTGGCCTTGCGCCCGGTCTTGCGTTCGATGCTCTGGATGGCGTCGTCCAGCTGGCGCACGCGGGCCCTCAGCCCGCGCGAGAACCAGTCCATGCGCCGCAGCTCGTCCAGCATGGCGCCCTTGATGCGGTTCTCGGCGTACGTCTCGAACTTGATGTTCAGCTCGGGCTTGTACTTGCGCAGGCACTCGATGAGACCCAGCGTCCCGGCGGAGATCAGCTCGCCGAGGTCCACCTGCTGGGGCAGCTTGCCCTTGAGGCGCAAGGCGAGAATCTTCACCTTGGGGGCGAAGTGGCGGACGATGGCGTCCTGCTCTCTCGGATGGAACTCGGTCCAGGAACACTCCCCGCTTTCGAGGAGCAGCCAGGGATCAGTCCTGAAAGAGGAGCTTTTTCCAGAAAAACTTAATGTTTCCATCGAGCTGCGACGTTCCCTTCCAAGAGGTTACCTTCCTGGCGACGCTCCGTAGCGCCGTCGCTGCCGGACCGCCGGGTGCGAGTTCCGTGAACGGGGTCTGGCGGATGACCGCCTCGCGCACGCCGGGGTCCTTGGGGATCACGCCCACCAGGTCCAGCGAGATGCCGGACAGGAAGTGATCGCACGCGTTGTGCAGTTTGGAATACACTTCCTTGGCCGCGGCGGGCGAGTCGGCCATGTTCACCACCACCCGGAAGCGCTCCACGCCGTGTTCGGCCTTGAGGACCTTGATCAGCGCGTAGGCGTCGGTCAGGGAGGTGGGTTCGGGGGTCAGCACCAGCAGCCGCTCCTGCACGGCCAGGTTGAAATACAGCACGTTCTCGTTGATTCCGGCCCCGGTGTCCACGATGAGGAAGTCGATGGAATCCTCCAGGGCGTCCATGGCCTCCAGGAGGTCCAGCTTCTGGCCGGTGTGCAGCTCCAGCATCTCGGACACGCCGGAGGCGGCGGGCAGGATGGAGAACCCGTAGCGCGTGGGCAAGAGGATCTCGTCCAGCACGGCGCCTTCCTGGAAGAGGTGGAAGAGGTTCTTCTCCGGCGCCAGGCCGAGGACGACGTCCACGTTGGCCAGGCCCAGGTCGGCGTCCAGCAGGACCACGCGCTTGCCCTCCCTGGCCAGCAGGCAGGCCAGGTTCACGGACAGGTTGGTCTTGCCCACGCCGCCCTTGCCCGAGGTCACGGAGATGACCTGGGGCGTGGCGCTTTTCCTGACGGCACGGGTCTGGGCGTCGTCCCTAGTGAGCGTATCTGCCACGACTCTCCTCATTGGGGCTTTGGGGAAGCTCGTGCTTGAACAGGAGCTTCCAGAGCATCACCGTCTTGGCCGGGATCAGCGTGCCGCGCAGCCCGGGGCCCGTGGACAGGGCGCTGACGGGCAGCCCGGTCGCGTGGGCGGCGTTTACGATGTCGCCGAAGTTACAGGCTTCGTCGAGCTTCGTCCAGACGACGGACGCCGTTTTCGGGGATTTGTAGGTCCGCAGGTACTTGCCCAGCTGGGCCGGGGCGTACAGCGGCGACAGCGTGAGGTGCACGGCCAGGTCCTGGCGCTCGGACAGGCCGAGCAGGGCGAGGTAGCCTTCCAGGGTCATGGCGGCGGCCACGGGGGGCAGGTCCAGGAAGATCTTGTCAAACTTTTGGCCGGCGGCCAGCACGTCGGCCAGCTCGCGCCCGGTGGTGGTCTCGCGGAAGGCCAGGCCGGACAGCTCGGCGTAGTGCTTGAGGAACAGCCGTCCCTTGCTCTGGGAGGCGTCGGCGTTGACCACGAGCAGCCGCGCGCCGGGGTTCTCCTGCTGGAAGGCCAGGGCCATGCGCAAAAGGGTGGTGGTCTTGCCCGAGCCCGAGGGCCCGGCCACGGCGTGGATGCGCTGGCGCCAGTGCTTGCGGCCGATGGACGCGCAGCGCACGATCTCGCCCAGCGGGGCCAGGACCGAGGCCTGGGGCTGGCGCTTGAGCGCGGTGCCCAGGGCCAGGATCACGCCCTCGGCCACGCCTTCGGCCTCCAGGTGTTCCAGGGGCTGGCGCTGGCGCGGGGGCAGGGAGCCCAGGTCCAGCTGCGGGCGCATCAGGGCCGTGAGCTGGGCCTTGATCTGGTCCCATTCGCGGTGCCACTCGCCCCAGCCCGGGGCGGCGGTCTCCGTCAGGGAGGCGTCGGGCCCGGCGCCCGGGGGGTCGGTCTCCAGCGCGGCGGTGATCTCGCACCAGCTCTTGCCCCCTTCGGAGCACTTGCGGGTGGAGAGGATGACCGCGTCCAGGCCGAGTTCGGCCTTCACGCGGGCCAGGGCCGCGCCTGTGTCCTTGGCTGTGTAGGTCTTAACGTGCATCGGGCAGTTCCACGTGGGCCAGGGTTTGCAGTCTCACGTCGGCCGGAATCTCGGCCTGGGAGATCACGGGCAGGTTGGGAATGAACCTTTGCAGCAGTTGTGCCATATGCGGGCGGACCACCGGGGTGGTGAGCAGCACGGGCTGGCCGTCGGTGTTCACGGCGCGCTCGGCGGCGTCGTTCACGGCCTGGATGATCTTCTGCGCGCGGGCCGGTTCCATGGCCAGGTAGGCCCCGTGGTCGGTCTGGCGCAGGTTCTCGGTGAAGGCCTTGTCGATCCTGGGCGAGAGGGTCACGATGGGCAGCGTGCCCGCCGAGTCCACGAAGGACTTGATGATCGTGCGGCCCATGCGCGAGCGGACGTATTCCGTGAGCTGGTCGGTGTCCTTCACCGAGCGGCCGTAGTCGCCCAGGGTCTCGACGATGGTCAAGAGGTCGCGCACGGAGACGCCCTCGCGCACCAGGTTCTGCAAGACCTTCTGCACGGCGCCGAGGTCCATGGTCCCGGGCACCAGGTCCTCCACGGCCTTGGGCGCGCGCTTGGAGAGGTTGTCCAGCAGCTCCTGCACCTCCTGGCGGCCCAGGAACTCGTGCATGTTGCGCTTGAAGATCTCGGTCAGGTGCGTGGCGATGACCGTCGAGGGATCGACCACGGTGTACCCGGCCAGCATGGCCTCCTCCTTCTGCGCCTCGGGAATCCACAGCGCCGGGAGGTTGAAGGCGGGCTCCACGGTCTCGATGCCCTGGATGCGGTGCTTGGCGTCGCCGGGGTCCATGGCCAGGTAGTGGTCGACCATGATCTCGCCGGAGGCCACCTCGTTGCCCTTGATGAGCACGGAGTACTGCCCGGGCTTGAGCTGGAGGTTGTCGCGCAGGTGCAGCGAGGGCACGACCACGCCCATGTCCAGGGCGAACTGGCGGCGGATGGAGCGGATGCGGGCCAGCAGGTTGCCGTCCTGCTCCTCGTCCACCAGGGGGATCAGGCCGTAGCCGACTTCCAGTTCCAAAAGATCCAGGGGCAGGAGGTTCTGCACTTCCTCGGGGGTGTCCAGGCTGGGCGGGGCCTCGGCCTTGGCCTTTTCGGCGTCCACCGCGGCGCGCTGCTGCTTGCCGGACAGGGTGGAGAGGAAGAAGACCACCCCCGCCAGCAGCAGGAAGACCAGCATCGGCATGCCCGGCACCAGGGCGAACAGCACCAGGATCACGCTGACCAGCTTCAGGGCGCGGGAGTGGAAGGTCAGCTGGGCCAGGAACTCCTCGCCCATGCGCGCCTCGGCCGCCGCGCGCGAGACGATGATGCCCGCGCTGGTGGAGACGATGATCGACGGGATGGTGGAGACCAGGCCGTCGCCGATGGTCAGCAGGGTGTAGGTCTGCGCGGCGTCCTGCCAGGTCATGCCCTTTTGGACCATGCCGATCAGGATGCCGCCGACGATGTTGATGGCGGTGATCAGGATGCCGGCCTTGACGTCGCCGGACACGAACTTGCCCGCGCCGTCCATGGCGCCGTAGAAGTCGGCCTCCTTGCGGATGGCGTGGCGGCGCGTGGTGGCTTCCTTCTCGTCGATGAGCCCGGAGTTGAGGTCGGCCTCGATGGCCATCTGCTTGCCGGGCAGCGAGTCCAGGGTGAAGCGGGCGGCGACCTCGGCGATGCGGGTCGTGCCGTTGACGATGACCATCTTGTTCAGGGCGAACAGGATCAGGAAGATGACCAGGCCGACGATGTAGTTTCCGCCGACCACGAACTGGCCGAAGGTCTGGATGACCTTGCCCGCCGAGGCGGTGCCCGCGTCGCCGTGCAGCAGGATGAGCCGCGTGGAGGCCACGTTGAGGGCCAGGCGCAGCATGGTCAACACCAGCAGCAGCGAGGGGAAGATGGAGAACTCCAGCGGGCTGGACATGAACATGGTGGTCACCAGGACCACCAGGGACAGGCTGATGGAGAAGGTCAGCATGACGTCCAGGAACAGGGTCGGCAGCGGGATGAGCATCACGCCGAGGATGATCACCACGCCCGAGGCCAGCAGGACGTCGCCCTGCTTGGCGAAGCGCTGGTAGTCGAAGTTCAGTGCGCTGGTGCGTTGAGCCATTAGTTTGACACCTTCGTGGAGGTTCCTGCTGGGGGTCCGTTAGCGGCGGCGTCCCTTGATCTTGAAGACCTGGGCCAGGATCTGGGCCACGGCCTGGAAGAGGTCCTCGGGGATCTGGTCGCCCACCTCGCAGCTCTTATACAAGGCCCGTGCCAGGGGCTTGTTCTCGCGGATGGGAATCTTGTGCTCGCGGGCGACTTCCTTGATCTTCTCGGCCAGGTGGTCCACGCCCTTGGCCAGGACCAGCGGGGCCGGGGCCTTCAGGGCGTCGTATTGCAGGGCGATGGCGATGTGCGTCGGGTTGGTGATGACCACGTCGGCCTTGGGCACGTCCTGGAGCATGCGCTTGGCCATGGACTGGAGCATCTTCTCGCGCTGGCGGCGCTTGATGTCGGGGTCGCCTTCCTGCTGCTTGTGCTCGTCCTTGACCTCGTCCTTGCTCATCTTGATGTTCTCTTCGTAGTCCCAGCGCGTGTAGGCCGTGTCGGCGATGGCGATCAGGATCATCGGCACCAGGGCGAAGAGCACCATCTTGGAGCCCGCCGTGAGGATGTAGACCGCGATGCCGTCGGCCCCGGCGTAGAACAGCCCGCCGACCTTCTTGATCTCCTGGGTCAGCACGATGTACGGCGCCACGGCGATGGACGCGGCCATCAGCACGTTCTTGGCCAGGTTGATGGCCGTGCGCGGGGAGAGGAAAATCTTCTGCAATGCGGCGGGGATATTGAACATCTTGTCGAGCTTGGGCTCGAAGACCTTGACCGTCCACAGCGGGCCGACCTGCAGGCGCTGGGTCAGGTAGGCCGCCACGGCCATCACGGCCATGGTCGGCAGGACCATGATCCCGATCTTGATGCTCATGTCCAGGAACAGGGCGTAGACGCTCTCCGGGGAGATGCGGAAGCCGGGGGCCGAGCCGAAGAACCAGACGAAGATTTCGCGGATCTGGGTGGAGATGAGCCCGATGAACAGGTGCAGGGCCACGAACCCGGCCAGCAGCACGGTGGCCTTGGGCAGCTCCATGCCCTTGGGGACGTTGCCCTCCTCGCGGGCCTTGTCGCGACGCTTTGGCGTCGCTTTTTCTGTTTTGCTCGGATCCTTGGCCACAGCCGCCCCCCTAGCCCATGCCGCTCAGGATTTGATGGAACATGGGGCCGATGTCGATGATGTAGCCGCCGACGTAGCGGGCCAGGGTGGTGAACATCACGCCCAGGAAGAAGAAGCCCACGGCGATCTTCACGGGGAAGCCGAGGATCAGGACGTGCATCTGCGGCGCGGCGCGGCCCACCAGGGCCAGGGCCAGGTCCACCAGAAACAGCGCGGCCATGACCGGCGCGGCGATCTTGATGGCCAGGGTGAAGATCTGGGCGGCCATCTCCAGCATGCCCCGGCCCAGGGCCGGAGTCAGCAGCAGCCCCCCGGGCGGCACCAGCGCGAAGCTGTCCGCCAGGCCCTGGAGCAGGTACAGGTGGCCGTTCAGGGTCAGGAAGGTGAGCAGGGTGGTCATGTACAGGAAGTGCGAGGTGATGACCACCTGCTGGCCGGTGAGCGGGTCCACCACGTTGATCATGGCGAAGCCCATCTGGAAGCCGATGATCTGCCCGCCCATCTGCACGGCGGCGAACAGGAAGCGGACCACCAGCATCAGCGTCAGGCCGATGAACAGCTCCCCGGCGATCATCAGGCCGATCATCCAGCCCGAGCGCGGGAACAGCTCCCCGGGGAAGGACAGGTGCGGCCACAGCGCCCAGGACAGGACGATGCACAGCGAGGCCTTGACCACGGCGGGGATGGATTCGCCCCCGAAGAACGGCAGCACGAACAGCACTAGGCTGACGCGAAACAGCGTCAGCAGGAAGGAGAGGGATTGCCCGGGGTCGAAGCCGAAGAGGTCCATGCGCCCCTGGATGCAAGGGCCGGGCCAGGGCCCGGCCCGGGGCGCAAATGTCTGCTAAGCTTCCGGAATGACTACTTGTCCCTGTCCCGATCCGGGACGTATTCCGGGACGATCTCGACGAGAATTTGGCGGATGGCCTCGGGGTCGCGGGTGTCTGCGGCGGCGCGCAGCCGGGCGATGGCCTCGTCCAGCCCGTCGTCCACGCAGGCGTCGCTCTTCAGGACCATGATCTGGTCGTGGTCCGTGGGTACGACGCCCTCGTCCTCGGTGATCAGCTCCTCGTAGAGCTTCTCGCCCGGGCGCAGGCCGATGGTCTTGATCTCGATGTCGCGGCCGGGCTCCTTGCCGGAGAGGCGGATCAGGTCCACGGCCATCTCCGCGATGCGCACGGGTTTGCCCATCTTGAGCACGAAGATCTCGCCGCCTTCGCCCATGGACGCGGCCTGCAGGATCAGCTGGCAGGCCTCCTCGATGGTCATGAAGTAGCGCGTGACCTCGGGGTGGGTGATGGTCACGGGCCCGCCTTTTTCGATCTGGCGGCGGAACAGCGGGACCACGGAGCCCGCCGAGCCGATGACGTTGCCGAAGCGCACGGCCATCAGCCGGGTGCCCTTGCCGCAGTGGGCCTGCATGATCTTTTCGGTGATCCGCTTGGAGGCGCCCATGACGTTGGTCGGGCGCACTGCCTTGTCCGTGGACACGACCAGCAGCCGCTGCACCCCGCGCGCCACGGCGGCCTCCACCAGGCTGCGGGTGGAGAGCACGTTGTTGTACACGGCCTGCCAGGGGTTCTCCTCGATCAGCGGGACGTGCTTGTAGGCCGCGGCGTGGAAGATGACCTCGGGGCGGTACGTGTCCAGCACGTCGGCGGTCCAGGCGGTGTCCTGCAGGGTGCCGAGCAGGGCCTCGTAGCGCGTGAAGCCGTACTCGTGCTCCAGTTCCATCTGGATGGCGTAGAGGTTGGACTCGCCCGCGTCCAGCAGCAGCAGGACCTTGGGCTCGAAACGCAGTATCTGGCGGCAGAGCTCCGAGCCGATGGACCCGCCCGCGCCGGTG
>CAYUIN010000063.1:2417-9046 GCA_964444695.1 uncultured Desulfocurvus sp. | reverse complement strand
ATGCGTTCGCGCCGCCTTGGACCGTCTTATCGGCGGCGAAAAAGGCGCATTTATCGCTGTCATGGTCCTGTCGTTTGTGATAGCATATATCTAATCACAGTTATTCCAGTTGGTTGACGATATGGCTGCCTGGCACGGCGGGCGAAGGAGAGGTCGCCCCGCCCGGTTTCTCGCCATGCGCCGCCGCTGTGGCGGCGACCGCGCCCCGTCGCATGCGTGGAGCAGATCCTACTCGGGGGGGGAGGAGACGCCATGCACGCTTCCCGATTGTTGCGGGTCATGCTGCTGTGCCTGGTCTGGCCGCTGGCGCAGGCGCTCGCGGCGGACATCGCCGTGGACGACATCGTCGTCATGCAGGACAAGAAGGTGGCCTTCATCGACATGACCACCAAGACGGTCATCCCGCTGAGTGGCGACGCCCTGATCAACGCGGTCAACGACGTCGCCGTGTACCGCGCCCCGGACGGCACGGACATGATCTACATCGTGGGCAGCCGGGGCAGCCAGGTGCTGTATGCCTACGACCCGCAGAACAACACCTTCGACGCGATCCTCGACAACGTGCGTACGGACATTTCGGAGACGGCCTCCTTCGAGGGCGTGACCGTGGAGAACGACGGCAGCATCCTCGTCACCTGCGACAAATGCGGCAGCGACGAGCAGCTCCAGATCCTGCGCGTCCCGCCGGATTCCACCTACTGGGATATGAAATACGAGGTCCTCACCCAGAGCGCCGTCATGCAGTACAACCTGGGCGGCATCGACGTCGGCCCGGACGGGACCATCTACGCGGTGTGCATGAGCGCGCCCGCCGCGCTGTGGAGCGTGGTGGAGGTGGACCCGGACAGCGGCGCCACGTCCCGCCTGGCCTTCTCCCCCGGCGGCGACGACATGGAGATGAAGTGGGCCATGGACGTCGACGTCTCCAGGGACGGGCGGATCTTCGTGCAGGACACGCGCTGGCGCGAGACCGGGGACGACGAGATGCGGATCATCGAGGTGGACCCCTCCACCGGGGCGCAGACCATGCTCAACGACTCCGCCAAGGAGGAGGTCACCGAATTCAGGGGCATCTCCAGCGACTCCTCGGGCAGGAACGTCTACTTCTGGGACGGCAAGGTCTCCAATACCGGCAAGGAGGGCGTGTCCTACCTCGACCTGGACGGCACCCTGGACCCCGACGGGCAGTACTACCGCCAGAGCCTGCTCTCCGCCGGGGGCCTGCGCCACGGGATGGACGTGGTCAAGCCCGCGGTGATGTGCCCGTCCGTGACCCTCGACGCGGCCTCGGCCGCCGTGCCCGGGACCGGGGACACCGTGGCGCTGGACGTCGCCGGGTCCGCCACCCGGGCCCGCTGCGGCTGGAGCGTCACGCGCGACGTGGGCTGGATCAGCCCCTCGCTGACCACGGGTTTCGGCACGCAGCAGATGAGCCTGGACGTGCAGTTCAGCCAGGAGGCCGTGGCCCGCACGGGCAAGGTGACCATCGGCGACAAGACCTTCACCGTGACCCAGGAGGCGGGCTCCCTGCGCGTGCTCTCCGGCGACGAGCTGCCCGTGGGCCAGAGCACCTCCATGACCTTCGGCGCCGACGACCGGCAGTACTACTATTTCTACGTGCCGCCCGGGGCGACCATGCTGACCGTCACCCTGCACGGCCTGACCACCAACGCGGACATGTTCCTGCGCTTCGGGGCCCATGCCGAGCCGGAGCAGTACATCTGGGACTGCCGCCCGTTCTGGGCCGGGACGGACGACGAGATCTGCACCGTGGAACTGCCCTCTCCGGGGAATTGGGGCCTGATCGTGGACGCCTGGAGCACGGTCCCGGGCACGGGCATCGTCACCGTGGAGGCGCCAGGGGCCTCGTCCGCCGCCATGGCGGCGCCCATCCTGCTGCTCTTGCAGTAGCGCGGACGGGACGGGAAGACGGGAAACAGCAACGCGCCGTCCGGCAGATCCATGCCGGGCGGCGCGTCGTGCGTCTCGGGGACGGCGTCGGCCGGGCCCCGGTGGGCGCAGGACGGCGGTGGGTGCGGAATGCGGGCTGCGGAGCCGTTTCCTTGTCTTTTACAACAGTGCCGCAGACGCTGTTCCCAACGCGTGTTGCCTTGATTTGCCTCGACCGCGATTCCATGATGCGGCCCCAGGTGATTTTCTGGCACTCGCCATATACATTGAGAAATATCCGCTGCTGCCATGCCTTTGTGGTGAATGCCTGGTTGCATGGAGAGGGCTTTACTTCATTGACTTCTGTTGCTAATAAATAATCGTTTCACTCTGTAATGCATAGCGATGGATTGAATCGAGTCGTGGCGAATAGCAAAAAACATATAGTGATTGCAGTGGCGTTGTTGATCATAATGCAATGTCAGGCGTTCGCTATGGATGGTTATGTGGTGTCCACGGGGAGAGGACACACATTGTGCGTCAAGGGGGACGGGACGCTTTGGACGTGGGGGAAAAACAACTACGGACAGCTCGGGGACGGCACGACGGAGGCCAGGCTTTCTATCAGCCAGGTGGGCGCGGATTTTTCGATGGTCGCCGCAGGAGACGAGCATTCCCTCGGTCTTATGGCGGACGGCACGCTGTGGGTCTGGGGCAGCGACAATTACGGCCAGCTCGGCGTGTCGGGGCTGCACAAGTCGATCTTGACGAGGCTCGGTTCCGGGTACGCCTTCATTGCCGCCGGAGCCCGTTGCTCCTATGCCATCAAGACGGACGGCTCCCTGTGGGGCTGGGGCTACAATTTCAACGGCTCCCTCGGTACGGGAACCGACGGCCCGGGCTTCCTTGGAAATTATGAGTCGCCGGTCAAGATCGGCGACGGCTATGCGCGTATCTCCGCCTGGTATCACGCCTTGGCGGTGAAGCAGGACGGGTCGCTTTGGGCCTGGGGTAGGAACTCCAGCGGGCAGGTAGGCGACTTCAGCTATACCGATGTCGGCCTTCCGAAACAGATCGGCACTGGCTTTTCCTCGGTCGCGGCGGGCCTGAAGCATTCCCTGGCCTTGAAGACGGACGGGCAGCTGTATGCCTGGGGGAGCAGCTACAGCGGGCAGCTGGGCATCAATACCACTGGGGATCGCACGGCTCCCACGTATGTGGGGAGCGGATACGCGGCCATCGCGGCCGGGTCGGAGCATTCCCTCGGACTGAAGGCGGATGGGACGCTGTGGGCCTGGGGAGGGAATGATTACGGGCAGTTGGGGGACGGCGAGCAGGGAGACGGATCGGACTACGCGAAGTTGGTCCCGACCCTTGTCGGCGACGGGTACGTCGCGGTGTCCGCGTGGGACAGCAGCTCCTTCGCCTTGAAGTCCGACGGCACGTTGTGGGCCTGGGGCAAGAACGATACCGGGCAACTGGGCGACGGGACCACGACTCACCGCGCGGTGCCGACCAAGATCGCTACGGACCGCGGCTGGAGCGCCGGGCGCATGCGCCATTTGGCCGCGGTGCTCGGTATCTTGCTCAACGCTCCCGACGTGCTGATGCTGGCCAGGGACCTGGCCTCGCGCATGGCGGGCGTCGGCGACCTGGGCGGCGCGAAGTCGCTCGTCTGCGACGTCTTTGCCGCATGCGGCTGGGGATACATGGGCGCGACGGGCGAGATCGTCGGGCCCAATACCATGTACGCCACGCTGTATGGCCAGGAGCTCCTTGCCCGGTCCCTGCTCAACGACGACACCATCACCCTGGCGGATTTCTTCGCGCCCCTTGCCGAGGGCATTTCCCTGGACGGTGGAGCGGCGTTTTCTCCCGCGACCCTGCTCGGCGTCATGAACCAGGTCATCGGCGAGGCGTACCGCAAGCGGTCCGATGCCGCGAGCCTGCCGTATTTCCTTCTGGCCGCCGACCCGCTGGCCGGGACCATCCCCGGCAACGCCCCGACCCTGACGCTGGACTCCCGCATCAACGCGTTGCAGGCCCAGGTCTTCCTGAACCTGCTTGGCGGCGCCCTCGATTTGAGCGGCGTGTCGGGCCAGACCACGGGCTCCGGCGCCCTCGAAGGCGTCGTGTCGGGCGGCGAGCAGATCAGCGTCTCCCGCGCTGCGGAACTGCTGCGCGTGGCCATCGTCGGCCTGGTGGGCACGGTCATGGTCGTCGCGGTGTTCATCGGAAGCAGCGTCACGTCTGTCGTGCTCGCGGGGTCGCTGCTCATCGGCGGTCTGGCCGGGTACTCGGGCCTGATTACCCTGCTTCAGGAAGTACGCACCATTTCATCGGAAACCGCGCAGGAACTCGATGATCTCCCGACGATCAGCGCCGTGGTCCTGCATGGAACGGCCTCGGCGCCAGGGACGGTGCGGCTGTCCTGGAACGACGAGCCCGGCATGAATTACGTGCTTTATCCGTCGGAGGACCCCGGCGCGGGCATCTACACCTTCATGCGGCCCGTCTCCAGCACATCGAGCCCCTACGACATGGCCTGTCCGCCGTGCAAGGCCATGTATTTCGTGGCCCGGGGCGTCCGGGACGGGCAGGCCGGTCCGGTCAGCAACGAGGTTTCCGTGCTGGTCACCGGCCCCGAGACTCCGAGCCTCGCGGCGTTGGCCAAGAGCGAGAACGCCTCCGGAAAACAGGTGACCCTGAGCTGGGCCAATCCCGACCGGACCCTGTACAACGTCCGGCTGCTCAGGAAGCAGGGCGGCGTGCCCGCAACACCCACGGACGGCACCATCATTTACGACGGTCCGGCAACGTCCATTTTGGACTCCAATTTGGACTACAACGTGCTCTATGGATATTCCGCCTGGCTGTACTACGTCTGCGGTACGGAATATCGCTATGCCGCCTCGCCCGCTTCGACGACGGTGCGCTGGGATCAGCTGGAGAGCCTGACCAACGTCCGGGCCACGGACGGCAAGTATACGGACAAGGTCGTCGTGACCTGGGACGCCGCGGCGCAGGACGTGGCCTACCTCGTCTACTCCGCCACGAGCCAGGACGGCAGCTACGAGCTGGTCGGCACGCCGTACACCAACACCTTCGACCACCTGGCTGCCGCGCAGAACACGACGTATTATTACAAGGTGCGCTCCACCAGGGACGGCCTCTTCTCGGCGTACAGCGCGGCCGATTCGGGCTACGTGCTGTCCCGCCCGACGGGCATCGCCGCCTCGGACGGGACGTATACCAACAAGGTGCACGTCAGCTGGAACGCGGTTCTGGGGGCCACGTCGTATCGCGTGTACCGCTCCACGGCATCGGACGGGACATATTATTGGCAGGTGACGACCACGGCGATCTCCTGGGACGATACGAACGTCTCGCCCAACACCAACTACTACTACAAGGTCCAGGCTTCCAACGCGGACGCCACCACGGGATTCAGCACCTACAACAGGGGATACAGCCAATTGGTGGAGGATCCATCGCCGCCGGTGGTCAGCGCTTCCACGAACAATTCAAGCTATATCCGCGTCACATGGACCAGTGTCCCCAATGCGACGGAATACGAGCTCTACAGGGCCGCTTCCGGAGGCTCCTATTCGTATGTGGATGATTTCGGCTCGTCGACCTTGTCGTATTACGACTCCAGCGCGACAGCAGGCGTCACGTACCTGTACAAGGTGCGGGCTTATGTGTCCGGGTTCGGCTGGACGGAATACAGCGGCCCGGCCCAGGGCTACCGCGAGACTCCCGTGGTGAGCACCGGGAGCATCACCGGGACCGTCGCCAGCGCGATCACCGGGTATTCCCTCACCGGGGCGCTGGTGGAAATCACGGACACGGGGCACTCCGCCACCACCAGTTCCAGCGGGTACTACTCCATGAGCGGCGTGCCTTCCGGAACCCATACGCTGCGGGTGAGCAAGAGCGGCTACGTGACCAACACCCAGTCTGTGAGCATCCCCTCGGGGGGCACCACGACCAGGAACGTCAACCTGGCGCCCGTCACCTCCTCGGACCACTACACCATCGTACTCAGCTGGGGGAGTTCGCCGCCGGACCTGGATGCCTATCTGTATTTGCCCGACGGAGACGAGGTGTCTTGGCAAAACATGACCACCTCGTCAGCCGCGCTCGATATTGACGACCGGAATGGATACGGCCCCGAAACCATTTCCATTTCCAGCCTGCAGTCCGGGACCACGGAATTTTGGGTCAGGAATTTTGATCCATACGGCAGCAACGGGGATATCACCGGAACGGGTGCGGTGGTGGAATTGTACCGGGGCAGCTCCCGCATCGGGCGATGGACCGCGCCCTCGTCGCCTTCCAATGTGGACAACTGGCACGTCTTCAACCTCTCCGGCTCCGGCTCCGTCAGCACCATCAATAGCGTGCAGTGAGCGCTGCGTCGTTCGTGACGCCCGGGCGCCTGCCTGCGTGCAGGATGACGGATGCGGGAATTTCCCGGCCCTGTGCGCCGGGTCCGAGGGTCAGGACCGCTCGCCGGGCAGGCCGGGCAGGGCGTCCGGTTTCAGGCCCAGGTCCGCGCGGGGCAGGCCCAGGGCCAGGCCCAGGAGTTGGGCGTAGAGTACGGGGTGCGGGTTCGGGGTTGGGGCCGGAGGTTGCCCGGCGTCCGGGGCGATGTCCGGGGCGGCGCTCGGGGCGGCGTCCTCGGCGGCGAACTGCATCTGGCAGTAGGTGCAGGCCGTGGCCAGGACCTGGGCCCC
>CAYUIN010000063.1:0-2317 GCA_964444695.1 uncultured Desulfocurvus sp. | reverse complement strand
GGCGAACTGCATCTGGCAGTAGGTGCAGGCCGTGGCCAGGACCTGGGCCCCGGCATGGGTCGCGTCGGCCAGCTTGCGGGCGCGCAGGGCGTCGGACATGGCGTCCCGCCTGCCGCGCAGCGGGTGGCCGCAGCATTCCAGGCGCAGCTGCCAGGGCACGGCCTCGGCGCCCAGGGCCGTCACCAGGCGCTCGAAGATCGTCGGGTTCAGCGGGTCGTCGAAATCCGTGACGTTGCCCGGGCGCAGGGCGTGGCAGCCGTAGTGCGCGGCCACGCGCAGGCCCGCCAGGGAGCCGCCGCAACGCCGGGCCAGCTCCTCGGCGCCCAGGTCCCGGTCCAGGACGGTCAGCAGATGGCGCACCGCCGGCGGGACCTCGGGCAGGGACAGGCCTTCGCCCGCCAGACGGGCGTTCACCTCGCGGCGCAGGGCCGGGTTGGTCTCCAGCCAGTACTGGGCGTGGCGCAGGCTGCCGAAGCAGCATTTGCACGGCGTCATCAGCGGCAGCCCGGCCCGGGCGGCCAGGGCGAAGTTGCGCGCGGCGGACAGGGCCCAGGCCTCCTGGCTCTCGTTGCGCGCCGGGTAGCCGCAGCAGTTGAACTCCACCTCCTCCAGGACCACGCCCAGCTCCGCGCACACGGCCCGCACGGCCCGGCCGTACTCCGGGAGGTGATGGGCGATCTTGCAGCCCGGGAAATAGGCGTACCTCACGGGCGGCCTCCGCGCGCGTCGCGCTCGCGCAGCCGCCCGCAGGCCAGGTTGCGCAGTTCGTACAGGATGTCCGCCACGCGCACGCCCTGGGGGCAGTGCTCCTGGCATTTGTAGCAGGTCGTGCAGCTCCAGGTCATGTCCGAGGCCATGGCCTCCACCTCCAGGCCCATGCGCAGCATGTTCATGATCTGCTGCGGCATGAGGTGCAGCTCGCCCGCCGGGGAGGCGCTGGCCGCCACCACGGGGCAGACGCTGGTGCAGGTGGTGCACTGGATGCAGGCCCAGAACGATTCGCGCCGGTCCCACAGGCGCACGCTGCGCGCGGCCTCGGCCTGGGCGGGGGGCAGCGCGGCCAGCAGCTCGGTGCGCTCGGCCATGGGCAGGGATTCCAGCTCGGCCTGGGCCCCGGCGTGCCCGGCCTCGCGCAGGGCGGCCTTGGAGGCCAGCCAGAGGTCCTGCAGGTCGATGCCCGCCGGGCAGACCAGGGTGCAGCGCAGGCATTCGGTGCAGATCCGGCTGCCCTCGGCAAAGGCCGCCAGGGCCGGACCGCGCAGCCCGGAGGAGGCGAAACGCCCCAGGGAGGCCAGCTTTTCCGAGGGCAGCACGTCCGCATTGCCCAGCGCCGTGAAGGACGGGGCCACGGAGCAGCGCTCGGAGCAGGCCCCGCAGTGGGTGCAGGCCGCCCAGCCCAGGGGGCGGCGCGCGGCGTCCAGGGCGGGCGGGTGCGCGCCGTGCTCGCTCTCCCGGCGCCCGGCCCGGGCCAGGAGCTGCGCGGGCGTGGCCAGCGGGTGCAGGAATTTGGCCCAGGGCAGGAGCGCCAGCCCCAGGAAGCAGGCCGCCACGTGCAGCCAGTACAGCCAGAGGTCGGCCCGCGAGCGCGCCAGGACGCCCGCCGCCGGGGCCATGGCCCGCGCCAGGGGCCGCGCCAGGAAGGCCGAGCCCGCCGGGGAGTGGCAGGCCGCGCAGCTCATCTCGTGCACCTCGCGGCCCAGGGCCAAAACCTCGCCCCCGCCCTCGGGCGGCTCGGGGAACGTCGTGCCCCATTCCCGCGCCCAGTACAGGCGCAGCGCGGCCAGCTCCCCGGGATCGTCCGTGGGCGCGTAGTCGGCGATCATCCTGGCGTAGACGTGGGGCGAGAGCATCTTGGCCGCTTCCAGGGCCAGGCCCGAGCAGAGGATGGCCGCGATGAGCGCGATGAGCGCCCAGTCCTGGCGGCGCGTGGTGCGCCGCACCAGGGGCAGGGCCAGGCGCCGCCAGGCCGCGATGGCCAGCCCGGCCAGGGCCAGCAGGCCGAAGACGTTGCGCAGCAGCTGGTACGGGTCCAGGACCGGGGCGTACCCCGCGAACCAGCGCTCGCTGGTCACCCCGTCCATGGCGTGCATCACCGTCAGGCCCATGAAGCCGGAGAAGATGAGCAGGTGCATGGCCCAGCGCGAGAGGCCGTTGGCCGGGACGCGGCCCTGGAGCAGGACGTCCCAGGCCAGGGCCCGCAGGCGGGCGCCCAGGCGCGCCGGGGCCAGGGCTCCGGGCAGGGCCCGCAGGCAGGCCGCCAGCCGCGCCCAGGCCCCGGGCTCCGCCGCGCCCCCGGCCCGCGCGCGCAGCCCGCGCG
>CAYUIN010000062.1:8622-9124 GCA_964444695.1 uncultured Desulfocurvus sp. | reverse complement strand
GGGCTTCTTGCCCGAGCAGGCGGGCGAGGTGCTGGAGCTGGTGCGCGGGCTGGCGGGCATCGAGGTGGTCATGGCCGCCTCGCACCTGGCCGTGGCGGACGACCCGGCCCAGGACGAATTCACCCGCGAGCAGGGGGCGCGCTTCGCCTCGGCCGTGGCCGCGCTGCGCGCCGGCGGGCTGGCCTTCGAGGCCTGCCTGGCCAACTCGGCGGCCATGCTGGCCTTCCCCGAACTGCGCCTGGACGCCCAGCGCCCCGGCATCTCGCTCTACGGCGGCAACCCGTTCTGGGGCACGGCCAAGGAGCAGCTGGGCTGCTGCCTGCGCCAGGCCATGGAGGTCGTGACCCGGGTCTACCAGGTCCATGACCTCAAGAAGGGCGAGACCATCAGCTACGGGCGGACCTTCACGGCCCAGCGCGACATGCGCGTGGCCGTGGTCGGCGCCGGATACGCCGACGCCTGGTCGCGCGGGCTGTCGAACGCGGGGCAGGTCCTGGTCTGC
>CAYUIN010000062.1:0-8612 GCA_964444695.1 uncultured Desulfocurvus sp. | reverse complement strand
GGCGGCGCGCGCCGGTGGTGGGCCGGGTCTGCATGCAGATGGCCGCCGTGGACGTGACGGACGTCCCGGAGGTCCGCGCCGGGGAGCGGGTCTGGCTGCTGGGCGGCCCGGGCGAGGGCCACATCCGCGCCGAGGAACTGGCCTCCTGGTGGGGCACCATCAGCTACGAGGTCTTCTGTCTGCTGGGCATGAACCGGCGGGAATACGTCCTTGACACCCCGGGGGAAAACGCATAACAACCCCCGTTCGCCTTGCTCGCGCCCATGGGGGTGCGGGCCATACGACCGCAAGGAGTAAGAAATGAGGAAATTTGAGACCATGCTGCTGCTCTCGCCGGAGTTCTCGGCGGAGGAGCGCCAGGGTGTTCTCGACAACCTGGTCGCGATCATCGACCGGGAAGGCGGGAAACTGCTGGAAACCGACGATTGGGGCATGCGCGACCTGGCCTACGCCGTGCGCAAGATGGACCGCGGCTACTACGTCCGCCTCGTCTACCTGGCTCCCGGCGCCCTGATCGCCGAGCTGGAGCGCAACATCCGCATCACCGACGGCATCTTCAAGTTCGTCACCGTGAAGCTGGAAGAAAACGCCGAGGAGGTCGCGTAACATGGCTTTCCGCAAGAAGTTCACCCCGCGCCGCAAGTTCTGCCGGTTCTGCGCCGACAAGGACCTGCCCATCGACTACAAGCGCCCCGATATCCTGAGGGATTTCATCGCCGAGCGCGGCAAGATCATCCCCCGTCGCATCACGGGCACCTGCGCCAAGCACCAGCGCGTGCTGACCGTGGAGATCAAGCGTGCCCGCCAGATGGCCCTGCTGTACTACACCGCGACCCACAGCGCCGCCGTGCGCAAGCGGACCATCTAGGAGGTGTCGGTCATGAAGCTCATTCTCCGCGCCGACGTGGACAACCTCGGCCGCCTGGGCGACATCGTCAGCGTCAAGCCCGGTTTTGGTCGTAACTACTTGGTCCCCCAGGGCCTCGCCATGCCCGCCACCACGGGCAACCTGAAGGCCTTCGAACTGGAGCGCCGCAAGCTGCAGGCCCAGATGGACGCCGTGAGGGCCGAGGCCCAGGCCCTGTCCGAAAAGGTCATGGCCGAGCGGCTCATCGTGCGGGTTCGCGTGGGCGAGGCCGGCAAGCTGTACGGCTCCGTCTCCACCGCGAACATCGTTGACGCCCTTGCCGAAAAGGGCATAGAACTGGACCGCAGGAAGATCGTCCTGGGCGACCCGATCCGGGGCCTGGGCGAGTACGAGCTCGAAGTCAAGCTGCATCCCGACGTCGACACCACCCTGACGCTGGCCGTCGTCAGCCACGAGTGGGTCGAGGGTGATCCCATCACCCCCGAGGAGGCCGCCGAGGCTGCCGCCAAGGAGGCCGCCGCCAAGCAGGCCGCCGACGAGGCCGCAGCCGAGGAACAAGCCGCCGCCGATGACGCAGAACAAACAGTGGAATAATCAAGGTACGAAACAGCGCCAGCCCTTCGGGGCTGGCGCTCCTTCCAGCACGGACGTCGCCCGGGTCACGGGCGACCTGCTGCGCAAAGTCCCCCCCCACAACCTGGAAGCCGAACAGGCGGTTTTGGGGGGTGTCTTTTTGCGCAACGACGTGCTGCACGACCTCGTGGACCTCATCTCGGGCACGGATTTCTATTCCCCGGCCCACAGGATGGTCTACGAGAGCTTCCTCGCGCTGTTCCAAAAATCCAGCCCCATCGACATGATCACCGTGCAGGACGCCCTGGAGAAGCAGGGCGTGCTGAACGAGGTCGGCGGCGCGGTGTACCTGGCCGAGCTGGCCGGGTCCGTGGTCTCGGCCTCCAACGCCAAGTTCTACGCCGAGATCGTGCGCGACCTCTCGGTGCGCCGCGGGCTGATCAACGCCTCGGCCTCGATCATCGAGAACGGGTTCGACAACTCCATCGACGTCAAGGAACTGCTGAGCGCCTCGGAGCAGTCCATCTTCGAGATCGCCGAGGCCCGCTCCAGCCGCTCCTTCGCTCACGGCGGGGAGGTCCTGGTCCGTGTGGCGCAGAAGCTGGACAAGCTGCGCAACAACAAGGACCTGATCACCGGCGTGCCCTCGGGCTGGGCCGACCTGGACGACCTGACCAACGGCTTCCAGCCCACGGATCTGGTGATCCTCGCCGCCCGTCCGGCCATGGGCAAGACCGCCTTGGCCCTGAACATCGCCCTCAACGCCGCCGGGGGCGGCAGCACCGTGGCCGTGTTCTCCCTGGAAATGGGCGACGAGCAGCTGGTGATGCGCCTGCTGAGCATGCTCTCGCGCGTGGACCTGCGCGACCTGCGGCGCGGGCACCTGGACGACCGCGACTGGGACAGCATCTACGCCGTGCAGGACACCCTGTCCCAGCTGCCGCTGTTCATCGACGACACCCCGGGCCTCTCGCCCACCTCGCTGCGCGCCAACTGCCGCCGCCTCAAGCGCGAACACGGGCTGGACCTGGTGGTGGTGGACTATTTGCAGCTGATGCAGAGCTCCAAGCGCACCGACTCGCGCGAGCAGGAGATTTCCGACATTTCGCGCAACCTGAAGATCCTGGCCAAGGAGCTGGAGATTCCGGTCATCGCGCTCTCGCAGCTCAACCGCAAGGTGGAGGAGCGCACGGACAAGCGCCCCAAGCTCTCCGACCTGCGCGAGTCCGGCGCCATCGAGCAGGACGCGGACATGATCCTGTTCCTGTACCGGGACGACGTCTATAAGGACAAGCACGCCGAGCCGGACAACAAGGCCGAGGTCATCATCGGCAAGCACAGAAACGGTCCCACGGGCCAGATCATGCTGCGCTTCGACAAGGAACACACCGCCTTCGACCCGCTGCGCCGGGAAGAATGGAACTACGGCTCCGGCCCCGAATAGCGTTCCCCCTCAAGTTCCCTGGAGATCATCGTGGAAGTCTTCGACAAGGCCGAACTGCTCACGCGCGAGGAAATCGAGTCCATCCAAATCTCCCGGCTGCGGTCCGTGGTCGAGCGGGCCAAGCGGTCGCCGTTCTACGCCGAGCGCCTCAAGGGCGTGGACCCGGCGTCCATCCGCTCCCTGGACGACCTGCGCCGCCTGCCGCCCACCACCAAGCAGGACCTGCGCGACCACTATCCCTACGGCCTGCTGACCTGTTCGCCGGACGAGATCGTGCGCCTGCACGCCTCCAGCGGCACCACGGGCAACCCCACGGTGGTCTTCTACACCCAGAACGACCTGAACACCTGGGCCGACCTCATGGCCCGCTGCATGCACATGGCGGGCGTGCGCCACACGGACCGCTTCCAGAACATGGCGGGCTACGGCCTGTTCACCGGCGGGCTCGGCATCCACTACGGCGCCGAGCGCCTGGGCTGCATGACCATCCCCTCGGGCGCGGGCAACACCAAGCGCCAGATCAAGCTGATCCAGGACTTCGGCGTCACCGCGCTGCACATCATCCCGTCCTACGCGCTGTACTTCGCCGGGGCCCTGGAGCAGGCGGGCATCGACCCGGCGGACAAGGACCAGTGGCCGGTGCGCATCGCGCTCATCGGCGCCGAGCCGCACACCGAGCAGGCCCGGCGCAAGATCGAGGAGATGCTGCACGTCAAGGCCTACAACTCCTACGGCCTGTCGGAGATGAACGGCCCGGGCGTGGCCTTCGAATGCGAGCACCAGGCCGGGATGCACGTCTGGGAAGACGCGTACATCGTCGAGATCCTGAACCCCGAGACCCTGGAGCCCGTGGCCGAGGGCGAGATCGGCGAGGTGGTGATGACCACCCTGACCCGCGAGGGGATGCCCATCATCCGCTACCGCACCAAGGACCTCTGCCGGATGATCCCCGGCCCCTGCGCCTGCGGCCGGGCCCACCGCCGCCTGGACCGCATCGCGGGCCGCGCGGACGACATGATGATCATCAAGGGCGTGAACATCTACCCGATGCAGATCGAGAAGGTCCTGATGGGCATGCCCGAGGTCGGCGAGAACTACGTGATCATCCTCGAGCGCGCGGGATTCATCGACCAGATCCGGGTCCAGGTGGAGATCAAGGAAGAGCATTTCGTGGAAGACATGCGCGTGCTCTCCGGCCTGCAGAAGACCATCCAGTCCCGCCTGCGCGACGAGATTCTGGTCACGCCCAAGGTGGACCTGGTGCAGCACGACAGCCTGCCCAAGAGCGAGGGCAAGGCCCAGCGCGTCCTGGACCGCCGGGGCGAGGAGGCCTAGATGGATCTGGCGCACATCCTCCCCGGGCTGTTCATCATGCTGTGCATCGCCGTGCTCGGCCTGCACGTCCTGTCCCTGCCCGCCAACTGGATCGTGCTGGCCCTGGTGGCGGCCTGGAAGGGCCTGCACCCGGCCATGGACATGAGCTGGTGGTTCTTCCTGGGGCTGGTGGGCGTCGCCGCCGTGGCCGAGGCGCTGGAATTCGTCATTCAGCTGAAGGGCGCCAAGAAATTCGGGGCCACGGGGCGGGGCAACGTCGGCGGCATCATCGGGGCCATCCTCGGCGCGGTGCTGGGGGCGGGGTTCCTTCTGGGCGTGGGCGCGCTGCCCGGGGCGCTAGTGGGCGCCTGGGCGGGCTGCCTGATCGTGGAGCGCATGAACGGGCGGGACTGGGCCGAGGCCCGGCGCGCGGCCATGGGCGCCATGTGGGGCAAATTCTTCGGGATGACCGTGAAGATCGGCTTCGGCGCGGTGATCCTGTCCCTGGCCGTGCCGCCCGTCTGGAACGGCTGAGCGCGGCGACGGCCCTTCGACCTCTTAACCCATCACACGCAAGCCACGGGGTGAGCGCATCATGAACCGCCAGGAGTTTCCGGCCCACAGGGGCCGCATGGAATATCACTGCCTCGGCTGCGGCGCGAGCTACGGCATCGAGGAGCTGCACTACACCTGCCCGACCTGCGGCGGGGTGTTCCTGCTGCGCGACACGGATTTCGACGCGCTGAAGAAGACCTCCGGCGCCCGGTGGCGCGAGATCTTCGACGGCCGCATGGCCGCCAAGGACAACGCCCTGCGCGGCGTGTTCCGCTTCTACGAGCTGATGGCCCCGGTGGTGGAGCGCGAGGACGTGGTCTACCTCGGCGAGGGCCAGACGCCCATCGTGGACGCCTCGCCCGCCATGCAGGCCCGCTTGGGCGGCCAGCGCATGGCCTTCAAGAACGACGGCCAGAACCCCAGCGCCTCCTTCAAGGACCGGGGCATGGCCTGCGCGTTCAGCTTCCTCAAGTACCTGATCCGCACCCGCGACGTGGGCGAGATCCTGGCCGTGTGCGCGTCCACCGGCGACACCTCGGCCGCGGCGGCGCTGTACGCGTCCTACGTGGGCGCGGGGGTCAAGAGCGCGGTGATCCTGCCCCAGGGCAAGGTCACGCCGCAGCAGCTGGCCCAGCCGCTGGGCAGCGGGGCGGTGGTCCTGGAGGTCCCCGGCGTGTTCGACGACTGCATGAAGGTCGTGGAGCACCTGGCGGACAACTACCAGGTGGCGCTGCTCAACTCCAAGAACGCCTGGCGCATCCTGGGCCAGGAGTCCTACGCCTTCGAGGTCGCCCAGTGGTACGACTGGGACCTGGCGGGCAAGTGCGTGTTCGTGCCCATCGGCAACGCGGGCAACATCACGGCCATCATGGGCGGCTTTTTGAAGCTTTTGGACCTGGGCGTCATCGCCGCGCTGCCGCGCGTGTTCGGCGTGCAGTCCCACCACGCGGACCCGGTCTGGCGCTACTACGCCCAGCCCGCCGGGGAGCGCGAATACAAGGCCGTGCCCGTCACGCCCAGCGTGGCCCAGGCCGCGATGATCGGCAACCCGGTGTCCTTCCCGCGCGTGCGCCATTTCGCCGAGCGCTACGAGGCCCTGGGCGGCCCCGGCGCGTTCCAGGTGGTGCAGGTCACGGAGCAGGCCATCGTGGAGGGCATGCTGGAGGCCAACCGCCACGGGCACATCGCCTGCACCCAGGGCGGCGAATGCCTGGCGGGCCTGCTGCGCGCCCAGGAGCTGGGCCTGATCGCCAAGGACGAGCTGGCCGTGCTGGACGCCACCGCGCACATGCTGAAGTTCATCGGCTTCCAGGAGATGTATTTCGAGAACAGCTTCCCCCCGGAATACGGCATCACGCCCGACCCGGACTACGCCAACCGCCCGCATCTGGTCATCACCCCCGACAGGAAGGCCGAGCTGGACGAGGCGGCCTACACCAAGGCGGCCGCCGCCGCCGTGGTCGAGCGCCTGGGGCTGAAGGCCCGCTAGGCGCGGGGCCCCGCTGGAACATCCCGGCCCCGGTCCGCTCGCGCGGGCCGGGGCCTTGCTTTGCGGTTGCCAAGCCCGGGCCGTTGGGGCAAGACGGGGCGAGCGCGCCGCCGCGCCACGAGGAGAACCGCCAGACCATGCCCAAGAAGATCCGTGCCGACCAGCTCCTGTTCCAGCAGGGCCTTGTGGACAGCCGCGAGAAGGCCAAGCGCCTGATCATGGCCGGACAGGTGCGCATGGAGCAGGGGGCGCAGATGGTGCCCGTGCCCAAGCCGGGGCACCAGCTGTACGAGGACGCCGTGCTGGAAATCGAGGGCGGGCGGCGCTTCGTCTCGCGCGGGGCCTACAAGCTGCTGACGGCCATCGAGGCATTCGGCATCGACCCCACGGGCCTGGTCTGCCTGGACGCCGGGGCCTCCACCGGCGGGTTCACGGACTGCCTGCTGCAACACGGCGCGGCCAGGGTCTACGCCGTGGACGTGGGCTACGGCCAGCTGGACCAGAGCCTGCGCCAGCACCCCCAGGTGGTGAACCTGGAACGCACCAACCTGCGCCTGGCCCCGCCGGAACTGATCCCCGAGCCCGTGGACCTCGTGGTGGCCGACGTGTCCTTCATCTCGCTGACCAAGGTCATGGGCCCGTGCATGGCCTTCCTGCGCCCCGGCGGGCACGTGGCCGCGCTGGTCAAGCCCCAGTTCGAGGTCGGCCCCGGGCAGACCGTCAAGGGCGTGGTCAAGGACGAGGCCCTGCGCCGGTGGGCCGTGGACGAGGTCCTGGGCTACCTCACCGGCGAACTGGGCCTGGAATTCCTGGGCGAGGTCCCGTCCAAGATCAAGGGCCCCAAAGGCAACCAGGAATACATCGTCTACCTGCGCCGCCCCGCCGCCTGACCCCGCGCTCCGCGCCTTCGCACCCCCCGCGTCCCCGCCGCATCCGCCCCGCACCTCCGCCGCTCCCGCGCCCCGCGCACCGGGCCGCCCCCGTTTTTTTGCGCGCCGCCTTGCCCATTTTCCTCCGGGCGGCTAAAATCGTGCCTCCCCCGACCGGACACGGGCGCCGCGCCGGGCATCCCGCCGCCGCCCACAGACCCAAAGGAGCGACCCATGCGCCGCATGATCCTCATCCTGGCCCCGGCCGTCCTGGCCTCGCTGCTCCTCGCGGGCTGCGGCACAGCATACCGCACCGCCATGGACCAGCGCAGCTACGGGCAGCAGAAGGACGACGCCGTCATCGAGGCCACCGTCAAAAAGAACTTCGTGGCCGACGACGACGTGAAGGCCCTGGACATCGCCGTCTACTCCTACCTCGGACAGGTCTACCTCGTGGGCGAATACGAGACCGCCGCCGCAGTGGACCGCGCCACCGCCATCGCCCGCGCCGTGGAAGGCGTGCGCACCGTGACCACCTACCTGTTGCCCAAGAAGGACGACCCCGAGTGCGGCTGGTCCGACAACGTGGCCCTGGAAACCAAGATCAAGGCCGCCCTCATCGGCGACGAGGACATCTCGGCCACCAACATCGAGGTCGAAAGCGTGCAGTGCAACGCCGTGCTCCTGGGCCTGGTCGCCTACCAGCAGGTCATCCCCAAGGCCGTGGCCCACGCCCGCGCCGTGGAGGGCGTGCGCTCCGTGCGCTCCTACCTGCGCGTCATGGGCCAGTAGGGCGGGCGCCATGCACACCGGCGACCCCACGCCCCTGGTCCTGGGCATCGGCGGCAGCCCGCGCCGGGGCGGCAACTCCGACGCCCTGTTGGCCGCCGTACTGGACGGCGCCGCCCGCCAGGGCGCCCGCACCGAGGCCGCCTTCCTGCGCGACTACGACTTCTCCTCCTGCACCGGCTGCGAACGCTGCCGACGGGACAAGGCCTGCACCGGTCTGCTGGACGGCATGCAGCTGCTCTATCCCAAAATCGCGGCCGCCCGGGCCCTGGTCCTGGCCTCCCCGGCGCACATGTACAACATAAGCGCCCTGATGAAGGCCTTCATCGACCGCCTGTACTGCTACTACGACTTCACAGGCGACCACCCCCGCGCCTACTCCAGCCGCCTGGCCGACCAGGGCCGCCTGGCCGTGGTCTGCGCCGTATGCGAACAGACCGACCCCCGCGACATGGGCCTGACCCTCGACGCCCTGCGCCTGCCCCTGCCGCCCCTGGGCTACGAACTCCTGGACGCCGTCGCCGCCTACGGCCACTTCAAACCCGGCGCCGTCCACACCGACCGCACCGCCATCGACGCCGCCCACGCGGCAGGCCGCCACCTGGGCGACAGGCTCATGACCGGGGGGTGAGGCGACGTCGGACGGGGGAAAGGCAGAATGCCTCCGGCGGCTGGGGCTCTGCCCCAGACCCCGCTCAAGGGAATAATCCC
>CAYUIN010000061.1:0-9134 GCA_964444695.1 uncultured Desulfocurvus sp. | reverse complement strand
CCCGCCGTCGGCCACCCGGTCCGCCCGTGCCGCCCGCCGTCCGTGGCCCGAAGCGCCTACCTGGGGCTGAAGAAGCGCAGGCGCAGGGCGTTGCTGACGACGGTGACGGAGGACAGGGCCATGGCGGTTCCGGCGATCATGGGGTTGAGGGTGGGGCCGCCGAAGAGGTGCAGGACGCCTGCGGCCACGGGGATGCCCAGGACGTTGAAGGCGAAGGCCCAGAACAGGTTCTGGCGGATGTTGCGCATGGTGGCGCGGGAGAGTTCCAGGGCGGTGAGCACGCCGGAGAGGTCTTCGTGCATCAGCACGACGTCGCCGGATTCGATGGCCACGTCGATGCCGGAGCCCATGGCGATGCCGAGGTCGGCGCGGGCCAGGGCCGGTGCGTCGTTGATGCCGTCGCCGGTCATGGCGGTGACCGTGCCGGAGTCCTGGATTTCGCGGATGCGGGCCTGCTTGTCTTCGGGGCGCACCTGGGCCAGGACCTCGTCGATGCCCGCCTGGGAGGCGATGGCGCGGGCGGTGGTCTCGTTGTCGCCGGTGAGCATGACCACACGCACGCCCAGGGCGCGCAGGCGGCGGACGACGTCCGGTGATTCCGGGCGCAGGGTGTCGGCCACGGCGAGCAGGGCGGCCAGGGCGCCGTCCAGGGCCAGGTACAGGGCGGTCTTGCCCTGGCTGGAGAGGGTGTCTGCGGCGTCGGTGGTTTCGGGGGCGTCCAGGCCGGAGACGGCGGCCTCGGCCATGAGTTCGCGGTTGCCGAGCAGCACGGCGCGGCCGGAGTGCGAGGCGCGCACGCCGCGTCCGGGCAGGGCTTCGAAGGCGTCGGGGTCGGTCAGCGGCAGCTGCTTGTTTTGCGCGGCCAGGACGATGGCCCGGGCCAGGGGGTGTTCGGAGGCGCGTTCGATGGAGGCGGTGAGGGTCAGCAGGGCGTCCTTGTCCAGGGGGCAGCCGGGCAGCGGGGTCAGGTCGGTGAGGATGGGGTGGCCGTGGGTCAGGGTGCCGGTCTTGTCGAAGACCACGGCGCGCACGGACTCGGCGGTTTGCAGGGCGGTGCCGCTCTTGACGAGCACGCCGAGCTGGGCGCCGCGTCCGGTGCCGACCATGATGGACATGGGTGTGGCCAGGCCCATGGCGCAGGGGCAGGCGATGACCATCACGGCGATGAAGATGCGCAGGGCGAAGGGGAAGTCGCCGCCGGTGCCGAGGTACCAGGCCAGGCCGGAGGCGATGGCGATGGCGATGACGGCGGGTACGAAGTAGAAGCTGATGCGGTCCGCGAGGCTGGAGATGGGCGCCTTGGAGCCCTGGGCCTGCTGCACCAGGCGGATGATGCGCGCCAGGACGGTGTCCTGGCCGACCTTTTCGGCGCGGATGGTCAGGGTGCCGCTGGTGTTCAGGGTGCCGCCGGTCACGGCGTCGCCCTGGATCTTGGACACGGGCAGCGGCTCGCCGGTGAGCATGGACTCGTCCACGCTGCTCTGGCCGGAGACCACGGCGCCGTCCACGGGCACGCGCTGTCCCGGGCGCACCAGGAGCAGGTCGCCGCCTTCCACCTCGTCCAGGGGGATTTCGCGGTGCCCGCCGTCCTCGTCCACCAGGATCGCCTGGTCCGGCGCGAGCTGCATCAGGGCGCGGATGGCGTCGGAGGTGCGCAGGCGCGAGCGGGCCTCGAAGTACTTGCCCAGGGAGATGAGCGCGATGAGCACGGCGGCGGACTCGAAGTAGAGGTCCATGGCGTGCATGGCGGGGTCGCGGCCCAGGGCGATGAGCACGGTGTTCCACAGGCTGTAGACCAGCGCGGCCCCGGTGCCCACGGCCACCAGGGAGTCCATGTCCGGCTGGCGGCGCCAGAGGTTCGGCAGCCCGCGCAGGTAGAACAGCCGCCCGGACCAGACCACGGGCAGCGTCAGCGCCAGCTGCGCCAGGGCGAAGGCCAGGGGCGAGTGCGCCGGGTCCAGCCACGCGGGCAGCGGCATGCCCGCCATGTGGCCCATGGACAGCACGAGCAGCGGCGCGGCGAAGGCGAAGGCCGGGATCAGGCGGCGGCGGATGGCCGCCAGGTTCTCCAGCGCCTCCAGGCGGCGCTGCTCGAAGGCGTCGGGCGCGGCCGAGGCGGGCGTGGAGTCGAAGCCCAGCTCGCGGATCTTGTCGCGGATCTCGCGGCGGCCGACCACGGCGGGATCGAAACGGAAGCTCCCGGACTCGGACCCGAAGCTGGCCGTGGCCGAGGACACGCCGTCCATGGCCCCGACCACCCGCTCGATGCGCGCCGCGCACGAGGCGCAGTGCATGCCCGTGATGTCCAGGTCCATGGTCTGCTCCGGCTCGGGCAGCTGCACCTCGAACCCCAGCGCCGCCACGCGCTGGGCCACGTCCTCGGGGCTCAGGGCCTCGGGGTCGTAGTCCAGGTCCATGGTCTCCGCCGCCAGGTTCACGCTCACGCCGCGCACGCCGTCCACCGCGCCGAGCACCCGCTCGATGCGCGAGGAGCACGATGCGCAGTGCATGCCCTTGACCGGTGCCAGGAGCTTGCGCAACTGGCCTTGTGCCGCAGTCTTTTCCGTCGGTTCGCTCATCTTTTCATCCTACATGAAAAGGACCGCCCGGGAAAGCCGGGCGGTCCTGTCCTTTCCATGGAGCCTCGCGGGAAACCGAAGTGCCGCTTACAGCTTCCCGGCTCCGGGACCGCAGTTGCCGGCGTTCCCACACCCGTCACAGCCGCAACCGCAGCCAGCGGCGGGATTCTCCCTCTGCTTCCTGAATCTGCGCCAAACATACAGCCCGGCGACCGCAACGATCGCCAAAACCACAGCCAGATCAAGCACGTTGCCCATCAAAAATTCCTCTCGCGGCCTCGCCCAGCCCCGGCCGCATCTTGAAGTTGATTCTCATTCGCACAAACAATAACTCCGCCCCCGCCCCGCGTCAACCCCCGCCGTGGCCCTGCCCGGCCGCCGGAGGCACACGCCGCGCCCGGGCGCCGTTGCGGCCTGGGGCCGGGCGAAAAAAAAGCCCCGGCGGGTGCCGGGGCTTTTGGGGGAGGCGGGGGTTAGTAGGCTTCTTCGTAGTCCAGGTCGGCCTGGGTGATCTTGTGGGAGAAGGTGCGGTAGACCCAGAACTGGTAGCCGATGACGATGGGCACCATGACCAGGGCCACGCCGAGCATGATCTTGAGGGTCAGGGGGCTCGACGCGGAGTTGTGGATGGTCATGGACCAGGCCGGGTTGAGGTTGGAGGGCAAAAGGGCCGGGAACAGCCCGATGACGCCGAACAGGGTCACGCCGACGATGAACAGGGCGCTCATGGCCCAGGCGCGGACCATGTTGCCGCTGCCCAGCGCCGGGCGGATGAGCACCAGGCCGATGACGGTCAGGGCCAGGATGGCGAACAGGGCGGGGTTCTTCATGTAGTTGTTGAAGAGCATGGTATCCGCGCCGGTGTAGGCCAGGAAGATCACGGCGCCGACCACGGCGATGGGCCAGGTCTTGATGGCGGTGGCGCGGGCGCGGTCGTGCAGGGGGCCGGAGGTGCGGATGGCCAGGAAAATGGCCCCGTGCTGGACGAACATCACGACGAACACGACGCCGCCGAGCAGTCCGTACGGGTTCAGGAGCTGGAACAGTCCGGCCTGGTTGACGCCCTGGGCGTCGATGGGGATGCCGCGGAAGATGTTGGCGAAGGCCACGCCCAGCAGCAGGGCGGGCAGGAACGAGCCCAGGAAGTGGCAGGTGTCCCATACCTTGCGCCAGGCGGCGGAGTCGACCTTGGACCGGAATTCGAAGGACACGCCGCGCAGGATGAGGGCGAACAGCAGAAGGAACAGCGCGGAGTACATGGCGGAGAACAGGACGGCGTAGGCCGCGGGGAAGGCGGCGAAGGTCACGCCTCCGGCGGTGACCAGCCAGACTTCGTTGCCGTCCCAGAAGGGGCCGGCGGCGTTGTAGATGGTCCGGCGTTCGTCCTCGTTTTTGGCGATGAAGGGCAGCAGGGATCCCATGCCCAGGTCGAAGCCGTCGAGCATGAAGTACACGGCCCACAGCACGCCCCAGAGCAGGAACCATATGGTTTCGAGAAGCATGATTCGTACCTCGTTGGTTCAGGGTTCGGTGGATTGTCTTCCTTGTGCCGCGCGGCCTATTCGGGGCCCTTGCGTGCGTACTTGAAGAGCAGGAAGATATCCACGGCGCCGAGCAGCAGGTACATCAGGACCAGTGCCGTGAGCGACATCGCGACCTGTGCGGTGGTGACGGGCGAGACGCCGTCGGCGGTGCGCATCAGCCCGTAGACGATCCAGGGCTGACGGCCGACCTCGGTGACGATCCAGCCCGCCTGGTGTGCCAGGTACGGCAGCGGGATGGCCAGGACCATGATCTTCAGGAACCAGGGCACGGTTTCGAGCCTGTTGCGGAACAGCCAGGCGAGCAGGGCCAGCCCGATGAACAGGGTGCCCAGGCCGACCATGGCGCGGAAGGCCAGGAAGGTCAGCACCACGGGCGGGCGGTCCTGTTCGGGGATGTCGTTCAGGCCCAGGACTTCGGCGCTGGGGTCGTTGTAGGCCAGGATGGAGAGCATGCTCGGGACGGGCAGGGCCTCGACGAGGTTGCCGTCGCCGGAGAAGTTGGGGATCTGCAGCAGGTACATGGGCACGTTGGTGCCGGTCTCCCAGTGGGATTCCATGGCGGCCAGCTTGGCGGGCTGGATCAGCGCGGCCTGGTTGCCCTGGAAGTGGCCCTGCATGGCGGTGACCAGCGAGAAGATGAGTGCCGCCCACATGCCGATCTTGAAGGACTTGGTGAAGAATTCGGTGTGCGATTTGCGCAGCAGGTGCCAGGCGGAGATGCCCATGATGAAGAACGCGGCCACGATGATCGCGGCGGGCACGACGTGCATGAACTCGCCCCAGCCGTAGGGGTTGGTGACGACGTCCATGAAGTCTGCCAGTTCGGCGCGGCCGTTGCGGATCTCGTAGCCCAGCGGGTTCTGCATGAAGCCGTTGGCCAGCAGGATCCAGAGGGCGGAAATGTTGGAGGAGATGGCTACGATCCAGATGCAGGCGGCGTGGAATTTGGGGGAGAGCTTCTCCCAGCCGAAGACCCACACGGCGATGAAGGTGGACTCCAGGAAGAAGGCGACGGTGGCCTCGATGGCCAAAAGCGAGCCGAAGATGTCGCCCACGTAGGCCGAGTAGCGGGACCAGTTGGTGCCGAACTGGAACTCCAGCGTGATGCCGGTGACGACGCCCAGGGCGAAGTTGATGAGGAACAGCTTGCCCCAGAATTTGGCCATGCGTTTGTAGGTTTCGTCGCCGGAGGAGACGTATTTGGTCTCCATGACGGCCACCAGGATGGAGAGTCCCAGTGTCAGCGGGACGAAGATGAAGTGGAACATCGTCGCCGCCGCGAACTGGAGTCTGGAAAGAAGTAGTGCATCCATGTCGCGCCCCCCTTTGGGTTGTTACGGGCAGAAAAAGTATGCGATCGGGAGGGCCGCGCAGGGCCCTCCCGTTGTTCGCGGGTTAGAGTTTTTCCTTGAGCGCGCGCCCCACCGCGCGTCCGAGTTCCACGCACTGGTCCAGCACGGCCTTGTCCGGCACGTGCTTGACCTTCACCGCCGGGTCCACGACCTCGACGCCGATGTCCGTGAGCCACTGGGAGATGATCTTCACGCACTCGCCGCTCCAGCCGAAGGAGCCGAAGGCGGCGCCGACCTTGTTCTGGGGTTTCAACCCCTTCATGTAGGTCAGCATGTCCGCCACCAGGGGCAGGATGCCGTTGTTGTGCGTGGGCGAGCCGACGCACACGGCGCCCGCCTGGGCGATCTCGGTCATCACTTCCGAGTGGTGGAAGGATTTGAGGTTCATGATCCGCACGGACACGCCCTCGTCCATCAGGCCGTCGGCCACGGCGCAGGCCATCTTCTCGGTGGAGTGCCACATGGTGTCGAAGACGACGATGGCCCGGTTGGACGGCTTCTGGGCCGCGAAGTCCGCGTAGGTCTTCAGGGCGAAGTCGACCATCTCCTTGCCTCGGAAGATGAGGCCGTGGTCCGGGGCGATCATGTCGATGTCCCAGCCCAGCTCGGGAATGGCGGCCAGGGTCTTCTCCACGATCTGGGAGTAGGGCAGCACGATGTTGCCGTAGTATTCGGTCATGCGTCTGTGCAGGAAGCCGCGCTCGACCTCGTCGGCGTAGCGCTCGGAGCTGGCGATGTTCTGCCCGAAGGCGTCGTTGACGATGAGCAGCTTGTCTTCGGGGATGAAGGAGAACATGGAGTCGGGCCAGTGCAGCATGCGGGTTTCGGCGAACTGCACGGTGCGCTTGCCCAGGCTGATGGAGGAGCCGGATTTCATGGCTTCCACGGGCCAGCCGGTGGTGTCGAAGTGGGCCTCCATGGCGCGCTGGCCCATGGGCGAGCAGAAGACCTTCTCGGGCTTGCAGGCGGCGATCAGCTCGGGCAGGCAGCCGGCGTGATCGGGCTCCAGGTGGTTGGCCACGATGTAGTCGATGTCGCAGGGATCGACGACCTGGGAGATGCATTCCAGGAACTGGTCCCGGAACGGGTGTTTCACGGTGTCGAACAGGGTGATCTTCTCGTCGATGACGAGGTAGGCGTTGTACGTGGTGCCGTGACGGGCCAGGGAGTACCCGTGGAAGTCGATGTTGTTCCAGTCCACGGCCCCGACCCAGTATATTCCTTCTTTGATCTGTACCGGTCGCATTCTCGTAATCTCTTATGGTTCCCGAAATGGTTGGAGGAAAAGCCCGGGAAGGCCCGCGGGGCGGCGTCGCGCCCCGCGGGCCCGGGGCCTATTCTTTTTCGAACTGGTCCTTGGGCGCGCCGCACACGGGGCAGACCCAGCTGTCGGGCAGGTCTTCGAACTTGGTCCCGGCGGGGATGTTGGAATCCGGATCGCCCTCGGCGGGGTCGTAGACATAGCCGCAGATGGTGCAGACGTATTTATCCATGGTGCGTATCTCGTTTCGTTCGTTGGTTCGTGGTTCTGGGGTGCGGTCCCGGGGGCGCTAGGCGTCGGCGCGCCACAGGCCGTGGAGGTTGCAGTACTCGCGCGCAAAGACCTTGTCGGCCTTGATGCAGAAGGTGGCCTCGGGCACGTCGCCGGGGGCCAGCTGCTGGCGGTAGACCTTGCCGTCCGCGACGAGCTCGATCCACTCGATCCAGTGCTTCTCCTCCATGGGATGGGCCACGCTGCCGACCTTGACCTTGTAGCCGTCGGCGGTCTTCTCGATGACGGGGACGTGCTTTTCCTTGGCCGCGTCCACGGTGTTCTCGGTGAACAGCTTCATGGGCTCGCCGCAGCAGACCAGGTCGCCGCCACCGGCGTGCACGACCTCGACGATGTTCCCACAGGCATTGCATTTGTAGATTTCAAGCAGCTTCGGCATGGAGCGATCCTCCTCGTTTGCCGCGCGGAATTGACCGTGCGGAGTTAACGGTAATGGTTCCTATTACTTGTGTCTACCAGTTTCTGCACACCAGCTCGAAAAAAGCCTTCGGATGGATGCATGCGGGGCATTCGTCCGGGGCGTCGGGACCCTCGTGGATGTAGCCGCAGTTCAGGCAGCGCCAGGAGGCGGCCTGCGGGCGGGAGAAAACCTGATTCTTTTCGATGTTCTGGATGAAGGCGCGGTAGCGTTCTTCGTGGAAGGCTTCGGCCTTGGCGATGGCGGTCATGGTCGCGGCCACCTGGTCGAAGCCCTCCTGGCGGGCGATCTCGGCGAATTCGGGGTACATCTCCTCCCACTCGTGGCGCTCGCCCTCGGCGGAGGCGTAGAGGTTCTCCAGGGTGGTGCCGAACTTGCCCGCGGGGAAGGCCGCCTGGATTTCGACCGCGCCGCCGGTGAGGTACTTGAACAGGCGTTTGGCGTGTTCCTTCTCCTGCAGGGCGGTTTCCTGGAACACGCGTTCGATCTGGACGAAGCCGTCCTTCTTGGCCACGGAGGCGAAGTAGTCGTAGCGGTTGCGGGCCTGGGACTCGCCGGCGAAGGCGATCAGGATGTTCTTTTCGGTCTTGGTGCCTTTGAGAGGTTTCATGGTGCGGGACTCCTTGATTTTTTGGTTCGCCGCGCATCGGGTCGGCAGTGGTTGCAGGCAGAGATGCAAACGTAACAATGATGAGTAGTTAAGGATATAGTCCCTTTGTCCCGATGAGGCAACCGGGAGGGCGGGTTTTTTTGGCTTGCGCGCACCCGCTGCGACGGCGGGCGCGTGGAGAGGGGCGGATCAGGTGTCGAGCAGGCGTTGCAGGTCGGTCACGCCGAAGGGCAGGTCGGAGTCGAAGGCCACGCCGCATTCCTGCCCGGTGCTCCAGCGCACGATGCCCGGGCGGCGGGATTCCTCGGGCGGGATGCCCTTGAAGCGCGCGTCCAGCACGAGCTTTTGGCCCTGGGCCGGGATGGGCAGGCCGGGAAGCATCCGCAACCGGGCGCCGCCGGGGCTGAGGTCCACCACGCGCGCCTCGAGCACGCGCTGGTCCAGCTGGACCTCGCAGACGTGGTTCAGCCCGAAGGCTTTGAGGGTGATGCGCGGGTGGCGCCTGCGATCGTCCGAACCGTCCGGGGCCTGGTCGTTGCGCATGTCGTCGCTCCATAAAAAAGGTGGGGACACAAGGTCCCCACCATAGCCTCGAATGGGCCCCTGTGACAACAGGGGCTGCAATTATTCCTTGAACTTCTCCACCAGGGACGTCAGCTGCCGGGACATGTCCGCCACTTCCTGGATGGAGGCGTTGGCGTGGGACACGCGCTGGCTGATGCTCTGGGACAGCTCGTTGATGCTGGTGACGTTGATGTTGATCTCCTCGCTGGTGGAGGACTGCTGCTCCGCCGCCGTGGCGATGGAGCGGACCATGTCGGCGATGGCGTCGGACTCCTTGACGATCTGCTCCAGGACCCGGCCGGCGTTGGCGGCCATGGACTCGGTGCGCTCGGCGCGCTCGCGGGTGTTGCCCATTTCGTTCACGGCCTCGCGGGCGCTGGCCTGGATGGCGCGGATGGCGGAGTCCACCTCCTGGGTGGCGCCCATGGTCTTCTCGGCCAGCTTGCGGACCTCGTCCGCGACCACGGCGAAGCCGCGCCCGGCCTCGCCCGCGCGGGCGGCCTCGATGGCGGCGT
>CAYUIN010000060.1:0-9217 GCA_964444695.1 uncultured Desulfocurvus sp. | reverse complement strand
TCTGGGACACGAGGCCGCCGGAGTTGGACTCCTTGATGCCGCCGGTGAGCGGGCTTTTGGCGCCCACGGAGATGCGGCCGGAGTTGGCGGCGGTGGTGCCGGTGAGGATGCCCGGGGCGATGATCAGCTTGTTCTCGGCGGACAGGGGGTGGCAGTCGGCGGGAACTTCCTTGTTGACGATGCGCGAGGTCAGGGCGCGACCGCCCAGCCCGGCGTAGTCGCCCATCTCCTCGAAGGAGAAGGTGCGATCGACGGTGTTGATGCGCAGCAGCTTGGTCATGACTATAAACCTCCTACGGTATGTGTCGAGCCATGTATTGCATTAGCTGGAAAGAGTGTCTAATGGATAGGCCTGCGGCGGAATTTTGTCAAAGATACATGCATTTAATATGCTTTCCTAAGCAGAATTACTGCATTGCAAGATACCAAAAGTTACCATAAATGACTTTCTCCGACAGTCGCGGACGAGGAACAACAAAGAGAGTTATTGTATGCGCAATCATTTCGCAATGGACGCAACAGAAGAGCTGCACCTGACCGTCGCCCCCGGGGCCGTGCGCCGTTGGCGCATGGCGCTGCACTCGGGCTTCTGTTTCAGGATTCCCGCCGGGCTCACGGTGCGCGGGCTGTTGACGGACGAGCTGGGCATGGACGCCGACTACGTGGAGAACCGTGTGCGCACGGTATTCCTGGGCGGCCGCCCGGTGGACGACATCGACGCGGCGCGGGTGCATCACGGGGCGGAGATGACGCTGTCCACGATGCTGCCGGGCGTGGCGGGCATCACCATGGGCCGGGGCAATCTCATCGCGGCCTACCGGGCGGACATCACCTACAGCGAGGACGCCGCGGAGCAGGACGAGGGCCGGACGGTGATCTTCGTCAAGCTGCTGAATTTCCTGGCGCCGGAGACGGGGCACCTGTTCCTGGCCCGGGGCATCGGCCTGGACGCCACGGCCTGGAACCGGGTGGTGCCCGACCGGGACGCGGCGTTCTGGGACGGGACGTCGCGGGCCCTGCTGGGCGGCGCGGTCTGCGACCCGGCGGCGCTGGCGCCCCCCGCTCCCGGGGTGGTGCGCTACGTGACCATCCCCTGCGCGGAGGGCGACGCCTAGGCCCCCCGCGCGGCGCGCATCCGCACCCAGCATCCGCCCGCATCCGCGCCGCCGCCCCCGCCCGGGGCGCGGCCCGGGGCGGGGAGCCCCGACTGGCGGGGGTTGCCAAGCGTCCCTTTTAGGGATAAGGGTCCTCTTTTGGCACCCAGTGCGAAATCACACCATTTGGAGGAAGAAATAATGGCCCACAAGAAGCATGAGCGCAAAAAGGAACTGGACCGCCGCCGCAAGCGTAAGAAGGAGGCCCAGAAGGAGCGCGTTCGCCAGGCCAAGGCCTCGGCCGGCAAGTAGTTTCATCCGGCTCCGGCCGGGGTGGTCCGGCGCGGGGCGTCCGCCGGTCCGCCGTTCGGGGCGCTGCCCCGTGGTTTTCCAGAAAGGACGCCCGTTGACAGCCTCCTGCGGCATGCTTATCCGCCACGGCGAGACAGCATGTCGCAGAAGGAGCCACATCATGCCGATTTACGAATACTGCTGCAACGACTGCGGACAAATCTTCGAAGAGTGGCAGCGCAATCACGATGAGCACTCCGTGCCTTGCCCGGTGTGCGGCAGCGATGCCAAACGCATCATTTCCAACACCTCCTTCGTGCTCAAGGGCACGGGGTGGTATGTGACCGACTACGCCAAGGGCCAGGCCAGCCACGGCAGCGCCAAGTCCGACGTCGCCGGGGGCGCCGCCTCCGACAACGGCAACGGCAACGGCGAAGCCAAGACCGAGGCCAAGACCGGGGCCGGCACGGACGGCGGCGGGGCCACCCCGCCCAAGACCGAGGCGCCCGCCAAGACCGCGGGCAGCTCGCCGGCGCAATCGTAGCGGCGAAAGGGCAGCCCTGGCTGCCTTTTTTTTTGATGCCGGGCCGCGCCCGGCCGAACCCCGACCCCACCCTGGAAGACGACCCCCATGATTGATCGCTATACCCGCCCGGAGATGGGCAGCCTGTGGACCCTGGAAAACAAGTTCCGGGCCTGGCTGGAAGTGGAAATCGCCGTGTGCGAAGCCTGGAACCGCCTGGGCGTGATCCCCGACGAGGACATGGCCGTGATCCGCGACAAGGCCGACTTCGACCTGGAGCGCATCCTGGAGATCGAGGAGCGCACCAAGCACGACGTCATCGCCTTCCTCACCGCCGTGGAGGAAAAGGTCGGCCCGTCCTCGCGCTTCATCCACCTGGGCTGCACCTCCTCGGACATCGTGGACACCGCCAACGGCGTGCTGCTCAAGCGTGCCGGGGAGATCCTGGCCCGCGACGTGGAGAAGCTGCTCGGCGTGCTGAAGGACATGGCCCACGAGCACAAGGGACGGCTGTGCATGGGCCGGACCCACGGTATCCACGCCGAACCCACGAGCTACGGCCTCAAGCTGGCCGGGTACTACGCGGAGATGAAGCGCCACCAGGAACGCTTCCTGGCCGCCTGGCGCGGGGTCTGCGTGGGCAAGATGTCCGGCGCCGTGGGCACCTACGCCCACCTGAACCCCGAGGTGGAGGCCACGGCCTGCGGGCTGCTGGGCCTCACCGTGGACCCCATCTCCACGCAGATCATCCAGCGCGACCGGCACGCGGCGTTCTTCACCGCCCTGGCCGTGATGGCGGGCGGCGTGGAGCGGCTGTGCGTGGAACTGCGGCACCTGCAACGCACCGAGGTCCTGGAAGTGGAGGAAGGCTTCTCCAAGGGCCAGAAGGGCTCCTCGGCCATGCCCCACAAGAAGAACCCCATCTCGGCGGAGAACCTCACCGGCCTGTCGCGCCTGGTGCGCACCAACTCCGTGGCGGCCATGGAGAACCAGGCCCTGTGGCACGAGCGCGACATCAGCCACAGCTCCGTGGAGCGGGTCATCATGCCCGACTCGACCATCCTCATGAACTACATCCTGAACCGCCTGGCCGGGCTGCTCTCGCGGCTGCGGGTCATCCCGGCGAACATCGAGCGCAACCTGCGCGGCTCGTACGGGCTGTTCTTCTCCCAGCGGGTGCTGATGGCCCTGCTCGAAGAGACCGACCTGGAGCGTCAGAAGGCCTACGAGATGGTCCAGCGCGTGGCCATGCGCTGCTGGGACGAGGGCCTGCAGTTCCCGGACGAGGCCCGGGCGGACGCGGAAATTTCCGCGCTGCTCCCCGCGGCCAAGCTGGACGAGATTTTCGACTACGAGTACTACCTCAGGCACGAGGACATGATCTTCAAGCGGGTGTTCGGTGAATAGCATGAACGAGATGAAGCGCAGGCTGGCCAGGATCATCATCGAAAAATCCTACCGGGAAGGCGATTTCACGCTGACCTCCGGCAAGAAGAGCGAGTACTACTTCGACTGCAAGCCCACGGCCTTGCACCCCGAAGGCTCCTACCTCCTGGGCCGTTTGTTTTTGGAACTTCTGAAAGACTATGCTATTGCCGGGGTCGGGGGCATGACCCTGGGCGCGGACCCGCTGGTCAGCGCCGTGACGGTGGTCTCCCACCTCGAAGGCCGCCCCCTGCCCGGGTTCATCGTCCGCAAGAAGCCCAAGGGTCACGGCACGAACCAGTTCCTGGAAGGCATGGCCAACTTCGCCCAGGGCGACAAGGTCGTACTCCTGGAAGACGTGGTGACCACCGGCGGCACCCTGCTCACGGCCCTGGAACGGGTCCGGGCCGAGGGGCTGGTCGTGGTCGGCATCGTCAGCGTGCTGGACCGCGAGGAGGGCGGGCGCGAGAACCTGGAACAAGCCGGGTACCAACTGACGTCCATCTTCACCAGGAGTGAACTGCTCAATGCGGCTGGCGACTAATCTTCTGATCGTGCTGTTCGCGGCGCTCGCCGTCGCGGCCTGCCAGAACTCCGCCCGCGACGCGGCGGACGTGCTCTGGCCCGACCTCAACGATCCCTACGTGCGCATCACGCGGGACTGGACGCGCAGCGAGGCGGTCTACGACGGGGTCAACCTGTCCTTCGCCGCCACGGCGACCCTGGAAAGCTCGCTGTGGCGCAGGGCCTATTCCGCCAAGCACTCCGCCATCTACGGCCAGACCGAGGCCGAACAGGGCGCGCTGCTGGCCGACCAGGAATACGCCGCCTCCTCGGCCACGGAATTCGTCCTGGCCCTGGCCGCTCCCCAGACCGGGGCCGACAGGCTTTCCTTGCGGGACGAGCGGTTCAAGGTGTTTGCACTTTCCGGGGAAAACAAGCTATACCCCCTGGAAATCAGGCCCATGGAGCGGGAATTCTGGCCCGAGGACAAGCTCGCGGCATTTTTCCCGTACGCCAACCGCTGGCGGAGTTTCTACTCCGTGCGATTCGAGCCGATCCAGCCCGGGCCGCTGCGCCTGGTGGTGACGGGGCCCGCCGGCCGCGCCGAACTGTTCTGGGTGCATTTCGAGTAGGAGCGCCGTGAAAAGGTACGTACTCTTCACAGTCATGGCTCTCGGCCTGCTCTTTTCGGGCGCGGCCGCCGCATCGGGATGGAAGGCGAAGATCGTCGGCCATCCCAATCTGCCGCCAAAATTCCTGACCGTGGACAAGAACACCCAGAAGCTCTCGGTCTATGCCAAGCAGAGCCCGCTGCACCGGCTGTCCACCTTCCCCTGCACCACCGGCCAGAGCGACGGGGACAAGCAGGTGGAGGACGACCTGCGCACGCCCGAAGGCGTGTACTTCGTCCAGGGCCGCAAATCCGGCACCCTGGACTGGGAGCTGTACGGCAACCTGGCCTACCCCCTGAACTATCCCAACCCCATCGACCGCCTCAAGGGCAAGACCGGCTACGGCATCTGGATCCACGGCCGGGGCAAGAAGCTCGTGCCCAGGGACACCCGGGGCTGCGTGGCCATGAACACCACCGACCTGCGCGGCATCGGCTCCGACTTGGAGACCGGCCTGCCCGTGGTCATCACAGACAGCCTGGACGTCCAGGAGGGCGAGGCCGCCCTGACCCCCGAGGCCGCCCGCGACATCGACGAGGCCGTGGGCCTGGTCCGGCGCTGGGCCCGGGCCTGGGAGCAGGGCTCCGACGAGTTCTTCGCCTTCTACGACCCCGAAAGCTTCGACCGCGCGGAGAACACCAGCTTCGCCCGCTTCCGGTCCCACAAGCAGGGCCTGTTCGGCCGCTACCCCTGGATCCGCGTCATGGTCCACGACATCCGCGCCCTGCCCGGGCCGGACTACGTGGTGACCTACTTCCGCCAGTACTACCGCACCCCGACCCTGGCCAGTGAAGGCGTCAAGCGCCTGTACTGGATGCGAGACAAGGCCGGGCGGCTGCGCATCGTCGGCCGGGAATGGCAGCGCACCGAGCGCACCCTGGACGCCGCCTTCCTGACCCGCTCCGAGACCGAGATCGCCCCGCTGCTCGAAGCCTGGCGCACGGCCTGGGAACACGCCGACCTCAAGACCTACATGCACTACTACGACAAGGACGCCGCCCAGGGCGACCGCAGCGGCGCCGCGTCCATCCGCGACCAGAAGCGCGAGCTGTGGGGCGCCGCGCCGCCGAGCCGCGTCCGCATCCTGGAACCCAAATACACCCTCGTGCCCGAGGGGGTGGAGGTGGTTTTCTCACAGAGCTACATGGCCCAGGGAGGCTATGAGGACCACGGCATCAAGACGATGCTCCTGGCTCCGTCCGGCTCCGAATGGAAGATCCTCCGCGAAGACTGGAGGCCCTTGTAGATGAGCAAGGCCAAGTACAACGTCCTGATGATGCGCGACAACACCCCCGTGCGCCGCTACCGGCTCTCGCCCGTGTGGCTCAAGCTCGCGCTGTACATGCTGCTCTTGCTGCTGGCCTGCGCCGGGGCCGGGGGCTACTTCGGCCTCCAGTACTGGAAGTCCAACCAGACCCTCAGCGAGGAACTGGGCGGCACCCAGCGCGAACTGCGCGAGGCCCGCATCGAGCTCGAACGCCTGCAGAACATCGACCAGATTTTGAAGTCCAACAATCCCGAGGAATTGCAGTCGCTGCTGGGCACCTCCGGCGAGGCGCCCAAGCCCAAGGCGCCCGTCACCCCGCCGCCGCCGCCCGTCAACCTCTCCAAGCTCCTGGGCCGCATCGACCTGCAACACGTGCGCGTGGACAACTTCCAGGCCAAGGCCCCCAGCGACCGGACCCTGCAGATCGTGTTCAACCTGAACAACCTGCAGACCGTGGACACCATCTCCGGCGAGGCCACCATGGCCGTGCTGACCAACGACGGCAAGGAGCAACTGCCCCAGCTGAACAAGAACGACCTGCTCTTCCAGATCCAGCGGTTCAAGCAGATCACCACCTCGTTCAAGCTGCCCGGCGGCCTGACCAGGGCGGACGTCTTCGGCCTGCGCCTGGTCATCAAGAACAACTCCGGACAGGTCGTCTTCAGTGACGTTTTCCCGCTGGCGAACATCCTTTCCTAGCCTGGCGGCCCTGCTGCTGCTGGCCCTGGCCGCCCTGGCGGCGGGCCCCGCCTGCGCCCAGCCGCAAAGCGGGCGCCTGACCCTGTTCCCCGGCACCCAATACCCGCTGACCGTGCACTTCCTGCGCGGGGCCGAGCCCGGCCCCACCGTCATGGTCCAGGGCGGCATCCAGGGCGACGAGGTCTCCGGCTACATCGCCGCCCAGGTCCTGACCCGGGCCGAGGTCCGGCGCGGCAACCTGATCGTCATCCCCCGGGCCAACGTGCCCACCGTGCTGGCCAAAAAACGCCAGATCAACGTCGACCTCAACCGCCGCTTCGACCAGGACTACAACGACTTCTACGAAGACCGCCTGGCCCGCGCCATCCGCTTCCTGCTGCGCGAGGCCGACGCCTTCATCCACCTCCACGAGGGCTCCGGCTTCTACCACCCGACCTACGTGGACGGACTGCGCAACCCCGGCCGCTACGGCCAGTCCATCATCATCGACACCCCGCTCTACGCCGGACGCATCGACCTGGCCCGCGTGGCGACCTCCGTGCTGGCCAAGCTCAACCATTCCATCGTCCCGGCCTGGCAGTTCAAGCTCTTCAACACCAACACCTTCGCCAACAACACGCCCCACCCGGAGCAGCGCAAGTCCCTGACCTACCACGCCCTTTCCGTGGCGGGCATCCCGGCCCTGGCCATCGAGGTCAGCAAGAACATCAGCCAGCTGGGCTGGAAGGTCAGCCACCAGCTGCGCGCCACGGCCCTGACCCTGGAACAGTACGGCGTGGAGATCACCCTGCCGGAATTCGCCGAACAGGACATCGAACGCCTGGCCCGCACCACCCGCCCCCTGACCATCAACGGCAGGCCCCTGCCCCCGGACGGCACCCTGGCCCTGGCCCTCAGCCCGGGCGCGCGCATCGAGGCCGTCGCCGCCGGGCCCGAGTCCGCCTTCGACTCCGTGCCCGCCGTGTTCGCCCCCGACAGGCCGGACCAGAACCTCGTCGGCGCCCCGAGGCTGGCCCTCGGCCCCGTCTCCCGGCTGGACGTGCAGGCCGACGGGGCCCGCGTGGGCACCGTCGACGTGGCCTGGAACGGCCCCGGCACCGCACACCCCTCGGGCACGCCCCTGTTCGCCTGCTGGCTCAACGGCACCCTGCGCTTCGTGCCCGAAGGACAAACCCTCGACGCCCTGGAAGGCGACCAGCTCGTCCTGGACGGCGTCTGGGGCTCCGCCACGGCGGAAGAGGAAGTCCTGAACCTCAAGGGCTACGTCAGCCAGCCCGGCCGCAACGACGGACAGGACGCCGGTCAGGAGATCATCCTCGACCCCGGGACCTTCATCGCCCGCTACCTGGACAGCGAAAACGACGACACCATCTGCCGCGTGGTCCGCGAAACCCCCGGCAAACGCCGCGCCGAATTCCGGCTGCGCATCCGCCCCCGCACCATCCAGGCCCTGCGCCTGGACGGCCCCGGCGGCGAAATCGTCATCCCCTGGACCAGCGGCGGCACCTTCGCCCTGCCCGCCGGGGACTACCGGCTGGCCGACGCCTGGAGCAACGGCGCCACCCAAAAACTCCTGGCCACCACCGGCAAGGACGTCGCACCCTGGGGCGAAACCCTGACCATCGCCCCGAAAAGCACCCTGGAACTCACCCTGCGCCAGGCCACCACCTTCCTGCCCATCGGCAGCATGACCCTTGCGGCAGACGGCGCCCAGTAAACCCGCCCCACACGGGCGGCGACAACCGGCCAGCCCCATGAACGACCGCCACTACTTCGTCAACCTCCCCCTGCGATACATCGCCACGGACGACCACTACCTCTCCTACTTCCTCGAACACGGCCTGAACCCCGAAATCGGCATCGACGCCTTCGCCCTGGAACGGCTCTCCAGCCGCTGGCACAACCGCCTGGCCCGCCGCCTCGCCCAGGCCGGACTGCGCGCCTCCGTCCACCTGCCCTTCCAGGACCTGCACCCCGGCGGCATCGACGACCTCGTACTCTCCGCCAGCCGCACCCGCCTGCACCAGGCCCTGGACGTCGCCGCCATCTACGACCCCGCACACCTCATCGGACACGCCCTCTACGCAGACGCCCTGTACTTCACCCGCTACGGCCAGTGGCTCGAAAACTCCACCCGCACCTGGACCGACCTGCTCGCCGCCTGGCCCGACGGCCCGCCCCTGTACCTCGAAAACGTCTACGAAACCCGGCCCGACTCCTTCTGCGACCTGCTGGCCACACTCCCCGAAGAGCGCACCGGCACCTGCCTCGACCTCGGCCACTGGCACAGCTTCGGCGGCGGCAAACACGCCCGCGACCTCGACCACTGGCTCACCACCCTCGCCCCGACCCTCAAACACCTCCACCTCCACGACAACGACGGCAGCGCCGACCAACACCTCGGCCTCGGCCAAGGCGACATCCCCCTGACCCAACTCTTCCAAACCCTCCAGACCCTCAACCTCCACCCCACAGCCACCCTCGAACCCCACACCGAAGACGCCCTCCTCGCCACCCTCGACACCCTCGCCAAACACCCCACCTGGCTGCGCCCCAACTAGGCGCGGCCGCCGGGCGGACGCGCGGCACGGGCAAAGGGCGAGGTCATGGGCCGGGCCGGAATGCCTCCGGCGGCTGGGGCTCTGCCCCAGACCCCGCTTAAGGAAATAATTTCCTTAAGAATCCTTAAATTGGGCCGCCTGACGGGTTGCTCAACGTACAAGGCTCGGCGACTGCCGGGCCT
>CAYUIN010000059.1:0-9225 GCA_964444695.1 uncultured Desulfocurvus sp. | reverse complement strand
GGTCGGTCCGGGGGCGGGCGGGAGGGCCGCACAAGGGAATCCCGGGGGCGGCCGCAGCGGGCTCATGACAATTATTGTATGAACCTTGCGGCTAGCCGTCGAAAGAGACCCGGGGCGCCTCGCGGAAGGCGGCGCCCTCGAAATGCAGGTACCCCGCGTCCTCGAAGCCGAAGCTCCCGGCCAACAGCACCGCCGGGAACGACTGGCGATACGTGTTGTAGCCGCGTACCGCCTCGTTGAACGCCCCGCGCGCGGCGGCCACCCGGTCCTCCGTGGAGGCCAGTTCCCCGGACAGGCGGCCCATGGTCTCGCTGGCCTTCAACTCCGGGTAGCGCTCCACCACGGCCATCAGCCGCGACAAGGCCCCGGACAGGACGTCCTCCGCACCGGCCAGGGCCTGCAAGGCCACCACGCCGCCCCGGCCCTCCACAGCCTCCGAGGCCGCCTTGGACGCCGCGTTGCGGGCCTGCACCACGGCCGTCAACGTCTCCCGCTCATGCTGCAGATAGCCCGAGGCGACCTCCACCAGGTTCGGGATCAGGTCGTAGCGGCGGCGCAACTGCACGTCCACCTGCGACAAGGCGTCCAGACGATTTTGTCGCAAGGCGACCAGCCTGTTGTAGATCATCGCCGCACCGACACCGACGACCACAAACGCCCCGGCAAAGACAAGCATCCCAAACATCGGGCCCCCCGCAAAGAAAAGGTTCGCGCCACTGTAGTGCATTGCACAGGACGCAGCAAGCGGTGGACGCTAGGGGAGGGGGCCTCCGGGCCTTCAGCCGTTAGGCGAGTCCCCGAGCCTTACGGATGAAGAGGGCAGAGATGGTTCAAGGGCTGCGCCCTTGAGAATCCCCATCGGGCCGTTTTTCGGGGGACGGCCGGGCGGGGCTCGTTTGCGGTGTGCGCGTCTGGGCGGTCGTGGATTTACCGGACGCGCGTGGCCCCTCTCGGCTGCGCCGGGCCGTCCGGACTGCGTCCTCCTCCTTGCTCGTGGATTTCGGGCCCTGCGGCCCCGCAAGGATTCCGCGAGTCCGGTGCGGGGTAACCTGCTGACCGGGCAGACGGCCCCCAATCCCCGGCCGGACCCGTCCGCCCTGGGCGGGACCTTGAGTGGCGTGTGCCGCCGCCATCGCGCCCCCGGCGCCGACACCCCCGCCCCGCCAACCGGGCGCAACCGGTTCAGAGACGTCGCCTTGGCCCCAGGGCACGGCAGTGGGGCCCCCGTCCGGGGAGTCGCGGGCGCAGCCTCCCCCGCCCGACCACGCCCGCCTCCCTGCGCGTCACCAACCCATCGCGGGATTCTCAAGGGCCCAAGCCCTTGAGCCGCCGGAGGCAAACATCCTCACGCCAGCCACCCGCCCCGTCCCGCCTCGCCTGCCTGATGGAAACCCTTGGCTCCCGGTCTGGTTCTGAGGTAGTTTCATCGTATGGGAGATCAAGGAGATCGTGGGGGCTCCGGCGGCGACGACATTCGCGACCGGTTGATCGGTCTGGGCACGGGGTCTATCCGCAAGAGTTACTATCCCGAGTTGCGTCGGCGGCTTGAGGATCTGGACCGCATGCACGCCTATTTGGCGAGCGTGTTGGATGCGATGCCTTCGGCCATTTTGGGAGTGGACGCGGACCTGCGGGTGACGCGTGCGAACAAGGCGGCCGGGGAGTTGGCGGGGTGTCCGGCCTCGGAGTTGGCGGGCCGGTTGTTCGGGGACGTGTTTTCGGAGTTGCGGCGGTACGTCTCGGGCGCGGTGGGCGCTGTGCGCGAGGGCCGGGCGATGGAGCGCCGTGGTGCGGAGGTGTATGAGGGGCGGGCCACGCGGTATTTCGACATCATGTTGTCTCCGGTGGAGGCGGGTGTCTCGGCGGTGATCCGGCTGGACGACGTGACGGACCGGATTCGTCTGGACCGGGTGATCGTGCAGACGGAGAAGATGGTTTCTCTGGGCGGGTTGGCGGCGGGCATGGCGCATGAGATCAACAATCCGCTGGGTGGGATATTGCAGGGGGCGCAGAACATCCGGCTGCGGCTGTTGGAGGACCGGCCGGTGAACCGGGAGGCGGCGCGGGAGTTGGGTGTGGCGTTGGAGTCGGTGGTGGCGTATGCCGAGCGGCGGGGGATCGCGCGGTTTTTGGAGGGCATCCGGGATTCCGGTCAGCGTGCGGCGGCCATTGTGCAGCATATGTTGGAGTTCAGCCGCGAGGCGGACAGGCAGCGCACGCGGGAGCGGCTGGAGCAGGTGGTGGACGCGTCGTTGGAGTTGGCGGCGAGCGATTTCAGTCTGGAGCGGGCCACGGATTTTCGGCGCATCCGGATCGAGCGGGATTATCAGCCGGGGATGCCGGAGGTGGCGGTCGTCCGCACGGAGATCGAGCAGGTGGTGTTCAACTGTGTGAAGAACGCGGCCGAGGCCATGGGTGCTGCGGGCACGCCGGAGCCGAGGCTGGAGTTGTCCACGCGGTTGGAGGGCCCGCATGCGGTGATTGAGATCGGGGACAACGGTCCGGGCATGGACGAGGAGACGCGCAAGCGGGTGTTCGAGCCGTTTTTCACCACGAAGGCGGTGGGCGAGGGCACGGGGCTCGGGTTGTCGGTCTCGTATTTCATCGTGACCACGAATCACGGCGGCGAATTTTTGGTGGATTCGCGTCCCGGCCGGGGGTGCCGGTTCCAGATCCGTCTGCCCGTGTAGGGGGCTGCTGCGGCAGCGGGAAAGAAAAGCGCCCGGCCTGATGGCCGGGCGTTCTGCCTTCGGGACGGGGGCCGACGCGGTTTGATCCAGACTGCACCGGGTACGCAGGGGGCCCGTGCGGCCGCCCGCCCGAAGGGCTGCGGGGCGTCTGTGTGGAACGGACTTGCCGGGGTCCGCTCCCCCCCTCAACACCCACGCACATCGAATCTACCACCTCCCTTCCCAGGTTCTATGGGGGAAAACCTGTATTTTGCATAGCGGCGGTGTTTCCTTCATGGAGCCGGGGCTTTGCCTTGAAATGGCCTACGGGAGAGGGTAGTATCCGGACTTTGGTTCACCGGAAACCGATGACGCGGCGTCGAGGACCATGGACGAACACGCAGGGACGAAAACGGGGCCGGACGACGGCGGGCCCGGGCAGGCGGCCGGGCAGCGCGAGAAGAGCGCCGTGCTGGCCGAGCTGGGCTCGCGGCTGCTGGACGTTCCTGCCGTGGAGGACATAGCGGAGCTGGTGCTGGAGGCGGCCAAGCGTCTCACGGGCAGCCGGTTCGGCTATGTGGGCTTCGTGGACCAGGTCACGGGGCAGCTGTCCTGCCCGACCATGACCCGCGACGTGTGGGACGCCTGCAAGGTGCCGGACAAGGCGGTGATCTTCGAGAAGCGGTGCGGGCTGTGGGGTTGGGTGTTGGAGAGCAAGTCCCCGCTGCTGAGCAACGATCCATCCGGCGACGCGCGTTCCCGGGGCGTTCCTGCCGGGCACATTCCCATCGAGACGTTTCTTTCGCATCCCGCGCTCATCGGCGACAGGCTGGTGGGGCAGATCGCGCTGGCCAACACGGGCAAGGGTCGTTACGGCGAGGCCGACGCCGAGGTGGTGTCCTGGTTGGCGACGATGCTGGCCCTGGCGGTGCAGCAGCGCGAGCACCTGGACGAGCTGTCCCTGGCGCGCAGCGCGGCGGAGGCGGCCAGCAGCGCCAAGACGGAGCTTCTGGCCCGGGTGAGCCACGAGCTGCGCACGCCGCTCAACGCCATTTTGGGCATGGCGGAGATCGCCGTGGACGGCGACGGCGACGCGGCCCGTGGCCGGGAGTGCGCGCGGGAGATATTGCGGTCCGGCCGGTTGCTGCTGGCGGAGGTGGACAAGCTGGTGGAGTTCGCCCAGGCCGAGGCGCAGCAGTCCGTGGTGCGGGCGGGGGCCTTCGACCTGGGGCGGCTGTTGCGGGAGGTCGTGGCCGAGCACGAGGCCGAGGCCCGGGACAAGGGCCTGGAGCTGGCCGTGACCCTGGACCCGGGCCTGCCCGCCCGGGCCGTGGGCGACGCGGACAAGCTGCGCCTGGTGCTGCACAATCTGGTGCACAACGCGGTGCGCTTCACGGACAGCGGGAGCGTCGGTCTGTGCGCGCGGTGTGCGGACGCGGACGGCGCGGCGGCCGGGGCACGTTTCGAGCTGCGGGCGGAGGTCCGCGACACGGGCCCGGGCATGGGCGAGGAGGCGATGCGCACGGCGTTCGAGCCGTTCGGCGGCGCGGCGGCGGGGCTGTCCCGTGGTCGCGGCGGGCTGGGCATCGGCCTGGCGCTGTCGCGGATTCTGGTGGCCCGCCTGGGCGGGGCGCTGGACGTCCGCAGCCGCCCGGGCGAGGGCTGCGTGTTCTCCCTGGCCGTGCCGCTGGGCCGGGCCGAGCGGCAGCCCGCGCGCCCGGCGCGTCGGGGCCCGCTCCGGGTGCTGCTGGTGGAGGACAACCAGGGCAACACGCGGGTCATGGAAGTCTTTCTGGCCCGCCTGGGGCATACGCTGACCGTGGCGACGGACGGGCGCGGGGCGCTTCAGCGCCTGGCGTCGGAGCGCTACGACATCGTGCTCATGGACCTGGAGATGCCGGACATGGACGGCCTGGAGGCCACGCGGCGCATCCGCTGCGGCGAGGCCGGGCCGGACGCGGCCCAGGTGCCCGTGGTGGCCATGACGGCGCACGTGCACAGCGGCTATCAGGAGCGCTGCCGCCGGGCGGGGATGAACGCCTTCATGCCCAAGCCGGTGGGCTACAAGGCGCTGGGCGAGCTGCTGGAACGGGATTTTTCGGCCGGTGGCGCGGAGGCCGCGGCCCCGGTGCCTGCGGGGGCCTGCGAGGGCGGGGACGGGCTGCCGGACGTGGTCCTGGACACGCGCTCGGTGCTGGTCAACCTGGACGGCGACGAGGCGCTGCTGGGCGACTTGCTGGCGATGTTCGCGGACACGGCCGGGGAGCGCCTGGAGGAGATACGCGCCGGGCTGGACGGCGGCGGGCTGGACGGCGCGGCGCGGGCGGCGCATTCCCTGAAGGGCAACGCCGCGACCATCGGCGCCCGGGCCCTGTCCACGGCGGCCCTGGCCGTGCACGGGGCGATCCTCGGCGGGGACGTGCAGGGCGCGCTGGCGCTCCTGCCGGAGCTGGAACTGCAACTGGGCGGGGCCCTGCGCGCGGTGCGCAGGCTGGTCGCGCTGCGCGGGGAGTAGATCGTGGCCAGGCTGCAGATCATCGACGACGACGCCATGACGGGGCTGGCCCTGACGCGCATCCTGTCGCAGATGGGTCACGAGGTGCGGCACAGCGCGAACCTGGCCGAGGGCCTGGCCGCCGTGCGCCGGGACGCGCCGGACCTGGTGCTGCTGGACGTGAACCTGCCCGACGGCAACGGCCTGGAGGCGCTGCCGGGGCTGCGGGCGCTGCCCGGCGCGCCGGAGGTGCTGATCATCACCGCCGTGGGCGACGCGGACGGGGCCGAGATGGCCATCACCAGCGGCGCCTGGGACTACGTGCAGAAGCCCGTGGCGGCCAGCGAGCTGCGGCTTTGCGTGCGCCGTGCGCTGCGCTATCGCGAGACCAAGCGCAGCCGGTCGCGGACGGTGGTCCTGCGGCGCGATGGGGTGGTGGGTTCCAGCGAGGCCGTGCGCCGCTGCCTGGACCAGGTGGGCGAGGCGGCCCTGGCGGACGTGCCGGTGTGCCTGTTCGGCGAGACGGGCACGGGCAAGGAGCTTTTCGCCCGGGCGATCCACGACAACAGCTCCCGGGCGGGGCGGCCGTTCGTGGTGGTGGACTGCGCGGCCCTGCCGCCGACGCTGGTGGAGAGCGCGCTGTTCGGCCACCGCAAGGGCGCCTTCACGGGCGCGGACCGCAACCGCGAGGGCCTGGTGGCCCAGGCCGACCAGGGTACGCTGTTCCTGGACGAGGTGGGGGACATGCCCCTGGAGGCGCAGCGGGTCTTCCTGCGCGTGTTGCAGGAGAAGCGCTTCCGGCCCGTGGGCGAGGCGCGCGAGGCGCAGAGCGATTTCCGGCTGGTGGCGGCCACCAACCGCAACCTGCGGGCCATGGCCGAGGCCGGGCGCTTCCGGGCGGACCTGATGTACCGCCTGCTGGGCTTCACCATCGACCTGCCGCCGCTGCGCGAGCGCCTGGAGGACGTGCGACCCCTGGTGATGCACGTGATGCTGCAATTTTGCGAGCGCGAGGGCGTTGCGCCCAAGAGCCCGTCGGAGGAGTACCTGCGGTTTTTGCTGCGCCACCCCTGGCCGGGCAACGTGCGCGAGTTGATCCAGGTGGTGGAGCGGTCCATGGTCAGCGCCCGGCAGGAGACGGTGCTGCTGCCCGAGCACCTGCCCACGGAACTGCGGGCCAAGGCCGCGCGCCAGAAGGTCGGGTCCGTCCCGGGGGTCGGGGCTCCCGTGCCCGGGCTCCCGGCGTTCAAGGAGTTCCGCCAGTCCCGCCTGGACCTGGTGGAGCAGGAGTACCTGACCTCCCTGGTGGCCGAGGCGGGCGGCGACCCGGCTGTGGCGCGGCGGGTCTCCGGCCTGTCCAAGACCCGGCTCTACGAGCTGCTGAAGAAGCACGGCATGACCTTGGGCTGAGGCGCCTGCGCGGGCCTGTGCGCGTTCCGTCTCGCCCTGCTCCGGTTCGCCGTCGCCGTCCGGTCCCCATTCGTCCATTTCTCCTACAACCGTCCGCCTCGTCCCGGGCGGCGAGTCCCGGCCCGGGGTCGGCCTCTGCCCGCTTCGCCCCCGCAGGGAGCGCCGCGCCGTCCGTCAGCTCCGTCCCGCGTGCGCCTGGACCCGTCCGGTCCGGACGGGTCCTGACCGGCCCGGTCACATCCTCCCCAGCCACATCCGTCCAGACCACACCGGCCCCGGCCCGACCACACCGGCCCGAGTTCGGTCGCGTCCTCCAGGCCTTGGCGCCTCCGGGCGGTCACGCCGAGGTGACGATCCCGTGAATTCCGGTCCCGTTTTTCGGGACGCAGTTCGCTTTTTCAGGACTCAGTTCGCAAAAAGCGGACTGGCGCAGGATCGCCCGTGGGCCGTGGCTTTTTTCCGGCACCACCCTGTTTCCCCTGTTTTCCGGCATGTTGCGGCAATGTGTCCTGCCCGCCGTCGTTTCGGCACGGTTCTTGGTTTGTCTGGGTATCCGGCCCACGGCGCCAGCGCGCCCGAGGACGGAACGACCAGCAAGGAGAATCAGATGCACGACGACCCCCGCCCCATCCATTTCGACCGCTCCCGGAGCCTGTCCAGCAGCGAACTGTTCGCGGCCTACGCGGCCAAGGGGCACGGCTGCGGCTTCCATAACGGCAGGCGCCACGACGGCGCCCGGCTGGTGTCCATCAGCAACCGCCACGCCCGCATAGTGCTGCCCGCGGGCGGCGAGGTCCGCCCCGGCGAGGGCTGCATCCTGGACAGCCGCCTGTGCGCCGACGGCCGGGCCCTGAACGGCCTGGCCTGCCGCGTGAACTGGGTGCGCGGCCGCGAGGTCGGCGTGGAATTCGAAACGGCACTGGACGTTGCCGCCGCTGTTTTGCATCGGGCCCTGGGCGATCTGCCGGGGACCTGTTGACCGAGAGTCGTTCCCGAGCCTTCCCCCCACTCAAGGAGTTTGCACAATGCTGCTTTCGAACATGAAAATCTGGATCAAGCTGGCCCTCGGATTCGGGATCGTCGTCCTGATCTTCGTCGGGTTCTCCGCCTATCAGATCACCGCCCTGGACACCCTGGGCAGCCTGGAGGCCGAAAGCGTCCGCCGGGGCGAGGACGCCGTGACCATCGGCGAGGTGGACTCGCGCATGGAGCATTTCTACGCCGTGGTCGCCGGGGCCATGATCAGCCGCGACCTGACCGCGAGCGCGGCCCGGCTGCGCGAGATGACGCCGCTGATCGCCAAGGACATCCAGGCCGTGCAGGCCATGGCCGAAACCCCCGACCAGCAGCGCCTGGCCGCCGATTTCGCCGTCAAGTACCAGGCCTACGCGGGCCTGTTCCGGGACGAGATCCTGCCCTATCTGGAAAGCGGCGGTGAGGACGCGCAGCGCCTGCGCGCCATGGACGCCAAGGTGGCGGGCCTGCGCGACCAGGGCATGGAGTCCCTGGACGCCCTGCTGGGGGCCATGGACCAGGAGATGCGCGAAGCGCGCACGGCGTTCGCCTCCCTGCACTCCTCGGTGCAGACGGCCTCGCTTGCGGCCTGCCTGCTGGGCCTGGCCGCCGCCGTGATCGTGGCCGGGTTGACCAGCCTGGGCATCGTGCGGCCGCTGAAGAAGGTCGTGGCCTACGCGGGCGACATCGCCCGGGGCGAGTTCGGCAGCGAGCTGAACCTGCGCGGGCGCGACGAGTTCGGCGTCCTGGCCCGGGCCATGCACACCATCCCCGAGACCCTGGACCGGATGCGCGCCGAATGCGCCCGCCTGGTGGGTACCGTGGGCGCCGGGCGCCTGGGCGAGCGGGGCAACCTGGACGGCTTCGAGGGCGGCTACGCCGAGATCATCGGCGGCGCCAACAAGCTGGCCGACACCTTCCTGGGCTACATCGACAAGGTCCCCTCGCCGGTGATGACCATCGATACGGAGATGAACGTCCTGTACCTGAACCACACCGGCTGCGACGTCGGCGGCATCGCCCACGGCAGCGCCAAGGGCAAGTGCTACGACATCTTCCGCACCTCCGACTGCCACACCGAGAACTGCGCCTGCTCCCGCGCCATGCGCTCCCGCGAGGTGGAGCGCAGCGAGACCGACGCCCACCCGGCCATCGGCGACCTGGAAATCGCTTACAGCGCCGCGCACATCGAGAACGAGCACGGTCAGGTCGTGGGCGCCATCGAGATCGTGGCCGACCAGACGGCCATCGTCCGCGCCCGCCAGAAGATGGTCGAGGTGGCCGAGCAGGCCGACGCCATCTCCCTGCGCGTGTCCTCGGCCTCGGAGCAGCTCTCGGCCCAGGTGGAGCAGGTCTCGCGCGGCTCGGAGATCCAGCAGAACCGCATGGCCGAGACGGCCACGGCCATGGAGCAGATGACCGCCACGGTCATGGAAGTGGCGCGCAACGCCTCCGACGCCTCCGGAAACTCCGACACCGCCCGCGAGCGCGCCCTGCAAGGCGCCGAGATCGTGGGCCGGGCCGTGGCCTCCATCGGCGAGGTCCGCACCGCGGCCACCGCCCTGCGCGACAACATGCAGAACCTCGGCCTACAGGCCGAATCCATCGGCCAGGTCATGGACGTCATCGGCGACATCG
>CAYUIN010000058.1:7857-9277 GCA_964444695.1 uncultured Desulfocurvus sp. | reverse complement strand
CCGGCATACGACGTCTGGGCGCGGGGCATTCTGATCCACGACGCCCTGGACCGCCTGCGCCGCGCGGGCAAGGGCCTGGACCCAGAGCGCGCGGCCCGCGCCGCCGTGGCGGCCCACGCCGAGGTCCTGCCCCCGGGCGACGCCCGGCGCGAGGCCATCGCCGCCGAGGTCCGGGGCATCCTGGACTGGGCCCTGACCCTGCCCGAATTCCCGGGCTGGGCACGGCGCGGGCATCCCGAATGCCCGATCCTGACGCCGGACGGCCTGGAAAAACGGCCGGACCTGCTGGTCACGGACCCGGACGAGACCATCGTCGTGGAATACAAGACCGGCAGCCCCAGCGAGGACCACGTACGCCAGGTGCGCGAATACATGACGCTTTTATCGGCCATCCCCGGCGTCTCGGCCAACGTCCGGGCGGCCATCATCTATCTCGACCTGCGCCAGGTCCGGGAGGTCCGCCCGTGAGCGACGCCCCGCGCTACGTGGTCAGCGCCTGCCTGGCGGGCGTGTTCAGCCGCTACGACGGCAGCACCCAGGCCCTGGACCCGGTGCTGGAACTGATCCGCCAGGGCCGCGCCCTGCCCGTCTGCCCGGAGCAGCTGGGCGGCCTGGGCACCCCGCGCCCGCCGTGCGAGATCGCCGCAGGCCGCGTGCTGGACAAGGACGGCGCGGACCGCACCGCCGAGTTCGCGCGCGGGGCCGCAGAGGCCCTGCGCCTGGCGCGGCTGTTCGGCGCCACCCGCGCCGTGCTCAAGGCCCGCTCGCCGTCCTGCGGCAGCGGCGTGATCTACGACGGCAGCTTCAGCGGGCGGCGCGTACCCGGCGACGGACTGTTCGCGGCGGCGCTCAGGGCGGCGGGCATCGCCATCCAGGACGAAGAGGAATTCGCGGCCGGGCCAGCCCCAGAACGGCCGGACCCCGCCGGGGAGGACGCGCCGTGATGCGCCCCGTGGCCCTCATCGACTGGCGCGCCGACTTCACGGCCGGGCTGGCGGACCTGCTGCTGGACGCGGCGGGCGGCGACCTGCGCGGCTGCCTGGTGGTCTTCCCGCACCAGCGGCCCCGGCGCCACCTGATGCGCCACCTGGCCCGGCGCGAGGACGTGCATAGGCCGCTGTTCCTGCCGGGGATGACCGCCGTGGGCGAGTGGCTGCCCGCCCTGGCCCGCGAGCTGGACCCGGCCCCGCTGCGCACGGCGGGCCTGCTGGACCGCGCGGGCCTGTTGCGCGAGGTGGTGGCCGCCCTGCCCGGCGCCGGGCCCCTGGGCGCCCTGGCGGACCGGCCGGACCGCTTCCTGCCCTGGGGCCGCAGGCTGGCCGAGCTGTTCGAGGAGCTGCTGCGCCACGGCGTGGAGCCGCAGAACCTGCACAACATCGAGGGCGAGGTTCAGGACGCCGCCGCCGCGCTGCTGGCGCGC
>CAYUIN010000058.1:3850-7847 GCA_964444695.1 uncultured Desulfocurvus sp. | reverse complement strand
CGGGCGCTGCGTGTTCATCGCCGGGTTCCACGCCCTGACGGGCACCGAAGAGGCCGTGTTCCGCGCCCTGGCCGAAGACGGCGCGGCGCGCCTGGTCTGGCACTCGGACCCGCTGCTGGCCGAGGCCCCGGACCGGGCCCACTGGTCCTGCCGCGAACACGCCCGGCAGCTGGCCTCCTGGAGCGTGCGCGCGGAGCTGGTCGGCCCGCCCTGCCAGCGCCCGGAGCCGGTGCTGCACTTCCACGAAGGCTTCGACCTGCACTCCCAGCTCGGCGCGCTGCGCGGGCTCCTGGAAGCCGCCGACCTTTCGGACACCGCCGTGGTCCTGCCGGACACGGGCTCGCTGATGCCCGTGCTGCACCACCTCCCGGTCAAGGACGTGAACATTTCCATGGGCTACCCGCTGGAACGCTCCAGCCTGTTCCGGCTGCTGGAAACCGTGCTGCGCCTCCAGGAGACGGCCCGCGACCCCGCCCCCGACCCGGCGGGCGGCACCGCCGAGGCCCCGGCCCGGCGCCGCTACTACTGGCGCGAGGTGGTGGCGCTCATCCGCCACCCCTATGTGAAGATGCTCGAACCCGTGCCGGGCCTGGGGCTGCGCGGGCTGCTGCGCGAGCTGGAGCGCAGCGTGCGCCGGGGCGGCAAATGGACGGACCCGCTGGCCTGGGAGCCCGACGCAGAGGCCCTGGCCGCCGCCCTGCCCGAACCGCTGCCGGAGGGCCTGGACGCCGCCGGGGCCATGGAGCACCTGCGCGCCGTGCTCTCTGCCTGCCTCACGGCCTTCGAGACGCCCCGGACCCTGGAAGCGTTCGCCGCCGCCCTGCTGGACCTGGCGCGGACCCTGGTGCCCGAGGGCGGCGAGCACGTCTGGCACCGCTTCCCGGTGGACGCCGAATGCCTGTACCGTCTGGCGGCCTCGCTGGTCCCGGCCCTGGCGGACAGCCACGTCAGCCGCGACCCGCTGGACCAGCCCGTGCTGTTCTCCATGCTGCGCCAGATGATGCGCGCCGAGCGCGTGCCCTTCGAGGCCGAGCCGCTCACGGGGTTGCAGGTCCTGGGCATGCTGGAATCGCGGCTGCTGCGCTTCTCGCGCGTGTTCGTGCTGGACGCCACCGAGGACAAGCTGCCCGGCGCCGCGCCCTACGACCCGCTGCTGCCCGACCCGCTGCGCGTGCTGCTGGACCTGCCAGGCGAGGGCGTGCGGGCCCAGGTGGCGGCCTACAATTTCCACCGCCTGACCGCCGGGGCGGACGAGGTCCACCTGCTCTACCAGGCCGGGGCCGACGCGCCCGGGCCCCAGGGCGGCAAGGCCATCCGCAGCCGCTTCGTGGAGCAACTGCTGTGGCGGGAGGAGCAGCGCCTGGGGCGGCTCATCGAGCCCGGGCCGGACGGGCCGCTGTCTGTGATCACCCTGCCCCTGGCCCCGCTGCCGCCGCGCCCCGGGCTGGTGCCCAGGACGGCGGCCCTGGACGCGCGCCTCACGCGCCTGCTGCATACCCGCGCCCTGTCCGCCTCGCTGCTGGACACGTACCTCGGCTGCCCGCTCAGGTTCTTCCACCAATACCTGACCCCGCTGCGCGAGGCCGAGACCGTGAGCGAGGACGGCGACCCGCTGGAGCTGGGAACGCTGGTCCACGGCGTGCTGCGGGAGTTCCTGGCGCCCTGGCGCGGGCTGCGCAAGAATCTCGCGGAGCTGGACCCGGCCCCGCTGCTGGACGCCTTTTCCGCGCGCCTGGCCCAGGCCCCGTTCTTCACGCAGATGCCCTACGACCTGCGCCTGGGCATGGCCGCCACGGGCCGCGAGCGCCTGCGCCGCTTCCTGGCCGCCTCGCCGGAAACGACCATCGAATCGCTGGAACAGGACATGGAGGCGGCCCTGGTGGTGGACGACCTGGGCCTGCGCCTGGGCGGGCGCTTCGACCGGGTGGACAAGCGCCCCGAGGGCCGCGTGGTCCTGGACTACAAGACCGGGACCGTCCACGCGCCGCAGCTTCGGCTGTGGAAGGACGAGGCGCTGTGGGAGCGGATGCAGGCCTGGACGCCGGACGGCGCGCCGGACCAAGGCGACGGCGACGACGAGGACGGCGCGTCCGACCCGCTGGCCGACCTGCGCCGGGCCCTGCCCAGCGTGCAGCTGCCGCTGTACGCCTGGATATACTGGCGGGCCACGGACATCCTGCCCGCCGACGCGGCCTGGGTGGAGCTGGCGGACAAGGGCCAGGAGACCCCGCTGTTCGGGCCGAAGATGGACGAAGAGACGCGCGAGGAGATCGTCACCGAACGCACGCCGCTGGTGGTGCGCTTCCTGGTGCGGCACATGCGCGGGGCGCCCGGTTTCGCGGCGGCGCCGAGCCCGCGCTGCGCCTGGTGCCCATACGGTTACGCCTGCCCCAATCCCCCGGGCGGGTTCGGGCGGCGCTAGGGCCCGGCGGCGACCGGCCGCCACGGCGGGCGGGCGCAGGCATTTCGTAAAGCGGGCGGCCCCGCGACGCCCGGCGGACGGGCGAGGCGGGGCAGGCCCCAGGACGCTTTGGAGGCGACCATGCAGGCGGCGGAAGGACGCATCGGCAGGGTTTTCGTGCTGCGCCTGGAAGACGGCGACCGGATTCCCGAATGCATCGAACGGTTCGCGGCGGCCAACGGCCTGCTGCGGGCGCAGGTCTCGATGCTCGGCGGCGTGGGCGGCGGCAGGCTGGTGGTCGGGCCCGAGGACGGCGCGGCGGAACGCATCGTGCCCATGACCCGGGCCCTGGACGCGGTGTACGAGGCCGCCGCCGTGGGCACCCTGTTCCCTGACGAGTCCGGCGCCCCGCGCCTGCACATGCACGCCGCCCTGGGCCGGGGCCGGGAGCCGCTGGCGGGCTGCGTGCGCCAGGGCCTCGAGGTCTGGAAGATCGGCGAGGTGGTGCTGCTGGAAATCCTGGGCACAATGCGCCGCGTGGTGGACCCGGCCTTCGGCTTCGAGGTCCTGGACGTCGGCCAGGACGCGCCCTGAGCCCGCTGCCTGGCGACGAGGGGACGGCCCGGCCATACACGACGGCGGTCCGGCCCGGCGCTGCGCTGAACAGCCCGGCGCCGCGCTGCCCGATCCGACGCCGAACGGCCCGGCGCTGCGCGCCTCTCCCCCTGCCGCACGTTCCACGCCCGCAGGCCGCATCCCCCGGTGCCCCCGCGTCCGGCTCGGCCCCGTGGCGCCTGCGCGCCGCGCATCCCGCCTCCGACGCGACGGGCACCCCGGCTCGGCGCTGCGCCCGCTCGCAAACCCGCCCGCGAACCCTCCGGCAAGCCCACCCCGCCGCCAGCGACGAGCGCCCCGGCACCGGCGGCCGAGCCCGCTCCCGGGCGGCGACCCCGCCGTTCGGGCCGCCATGCGCCGCAAATCGCGCGCAGACTCCCGCAATCCGCTCAAAACCGGCCGCCTCGGCCCCTGGCCCCCGTTGCGCGTATGCGCTTTTTAAAGTATGTTCACACGGACCGGTTCGGATTGCCGCGCCTGTATCCGGTACATAATACACAGAGACGACTATTCTGAACGACCACGGACGGGAACCTTTGCGCGGCGGCGGACCCGGGACGGACGCGGAGCCTCAATGACGCTCTACAAGACCTACAGCGGGGGCAACTTCCCCAAGGTCTACCTCGTGTTGGAAAAGGACGCCCAGCCCGAGCATGTGGTGCCCTTCAACGTGCAGTATCTCTTCGGCCACATGCAACTGGTCAAGGGCTCCCTGCTGCCCTCGCACCTGCCCTTCTCCAAGGGCGGCCAGAAGCGCATCGTGGAGACCATCGACGAGTCCGGCTTCTGCTTCTACAAATGGCCCGGCAAGATCCTCGGAGCCACCCTGGGCGACGTCCTGGACGTGGACGACTAGCCCGGGAGGCCCGGCCGCGCGGCCTGTCCGGACCGGCCTGCGGCCGACGGACCGTTGCCGCACATCGCCGCCCGCGCGGCCCGCGCCTCGAAAGCGCCCGGCGCGTCACGGCCGCCGCAGCCCGC
>CAYUIN010000058.1:2692-3840 GCA_964444695.1 uncultured Desulfocurvus sp. | reverse complement strand
ACAGCGCACCGCCCTCCCCGGCGAACCGGCCCCACGGCCTGGTTCAGCCCTTGCCGCCCGGCCCGCGCCGGGCTTTTTTGCGCCCGGCGTCCTTGGATTTGGGGTGCGCCCCGTCGTAGACCTCGGTCAGCTTTTCCATGGTCAGGTGGGTGTAGCGCTGGGTGGTGGTCAGGCGGGCGTGGCCCAAAAGCTCCTGCACGCTGCGCAGGTCCGCGCCGCTTTCCAGCAGATGCGTGGCGAAGCTGTGGCGCAGCATGTGCGGGTGGACGTTCTCCGGCAGGCCCGCCAGCTTGGCCAGTTTCTCCAGGATGCGGTTGGCCTGCCTGCGTTGCAGCCGCCCCCCGCGCAGGCCCAGGAACAGGGCCTTCTCCACCAGGCTCCGGGTGAACTCCCCGCGCACGCGCATATAGCGGCGCAGGCGCTCCAGCCCGGCGTCGGACACCGGGGCCAGGCGCTCCTTGGAGCCCTTGCCCATGACCCGCACCACCCCCGAGCCGGGGTCGAAATCGTCGATGTCCAGCCCCAGGGCCTCGCTCACGCGCAGGCCCGAGCCGTACAGCAGCTCGGCCAGGGCCAGATCGCGCAGGCCCTCGGGCCCGTCGCCCGCGCCCGCCTCCATCAGCGCCAGGGCCTGGTCCACGTTGAGCGCCTTGGGGTGGCGGCTGTCCTGCTTGGGGTTGCGCACGCCCGCCGCCGGGTTGCCGGTGATCATCGCGGTCTTGGCCATGTACTTGAAGAAGGAGCGCAGGGTGGACAGCTTGCGGGCCATGGAGGCCTTGCCGGCCCGCACCCGGTGCAGCTCCGCCAGGAACCCGCGCACGTGGTCCCGCCCCAGCTCCCCGGGCGAGCCGATGCTCGAACCGGTGCGCGACAGCCAGTCCTCGAACTGTTCCAGGTCGCGGCCGTAGGCCTGGACCGTGGCCGGGCTGTAGCCCTTCTCCACCTCCAGGTAGCCCAGAAAGGCCAGCCCGGTATCCGGCAGGGCGAACTCAGGCATGCCGGGCACGGCGGGCTCCCCGGGCCGCGCGGCGCGGCGCGGCGAGACAACGGGCGAAAACGGACGGGACGGGTCGGCGCATGGACGAAGCCTCCTTGGCTGACGGAAATCCTAGCGGAATCGGCCCCGCATTCCAAGGCCCGGACGGCGG
>CAYUIN010000058.1:0-2592 GCA_964444695.1 uncultured Desulfocurvus sp. | reverse complement strand
GCGGAGGCAGCGGAGCGCGAAGCCCGGCCACGGCGCGGGGCGGAAAAGACCGGCGGGACAAGGATGCGCTCCGGCGCGGGGCGCAGGGAGGGCCTGGAATTCGAGGCGGGGCCTTGTGCGGGGTGCCGCGCGGGGGACGAAGTGCGGGATGCCGGGCGGGCGTCAAGCCAGGCTGTACGTCATGCCCGGCCACTGGCGGACCAGGCCGTCCACTTCCAGCAGCAGCAGCACGCTGGACAGGCGGGCGGCGTCCCAGCCCAGTTCGCGGCCCAGGACGTCGATGTGCAGGCGGCGGTCCCCGGCCAGGGCGGCCAGCACGGCGGCCTGCTGCGGGTCGGCCGGGGCGGCGCTCGACCCGGAAGCCGGGGCCGGGTGCGGGGCCGGGGCGGCGGGAGCGGAGACGGCGGGAGCAGAGGCGGGAGCGGAGGCGGAAGAAGCGGAGGCGGATTTTCGCACGGCCTGCGGCTTCCCAGCGGCGCGGCGGGGGGGAGCCCCGGCGGTCTTGTCGGCAGCGGCGGCGCCCGAGGCGCGGGAAACCGCTGCGCGGCGCCCGGCGTTTCGCCCGGGGGCGGGCGCGGCGTCGGGCGCGGCGTCGGGCGCGGTGCGTTCCGGGGCGGACGGCACGGGGAGGTCCATGTCCAGCCTGGCTTGACGCGGGCGGCCCATGGGACGCGGCGGCGGGAGGTCGCGGCGTTCCAGGGCCAGGCGCAGGCGCGGGGCGAGGTCGGCCAGGATGGCTTCGGCCCCGGTCACGGGCATCGCGCCCTCCTCGGCCAGGGCCCGGCAGCCCTCGAAGGACGGCGCGCCCTCGGGGCCGGTGTAGGCGTAGACCTCGCGGCCCTGCTCCAGGGCCAGGCGGGCCGTGATGCGCGAACCGCTGCGCGCGGCGGCCTGGGCCACCACCACCCCCAGGGACAGGCCCGCCACGATGCGGTTGCGCACCGGGAAGTTCACGGCGTCGGGCCGCGTGCCGGGCGCGAATTCCGTGATCACCAGGCCCTCGTCGCACAGCCGCCGGAAGACGTCCACGTTGCGCGCGGGGTAGACGCGGTCCAGGCCCGTGCCCAGCACGGCCACCGAGGAGCCCGGGCCCGTGAGCCCGGCCAGGTGCGCCTCGCGGTCGATGCCCAGGGCCATGCCCGAGACCACCGTGACCCCGGCGTCCGACAGCTCGCGCCCGATGCGCGAGGCCGCGAGCATGCCCTCGGGCACGTATTTGCGCGAGCCCACGATGGCCACGGACGGGCCGCGCAAAAGCTCCACCGCGCCCCGGCAGTAGAGCACCAGGGGCGGGTCCGGAATCATCCGCAGCAGATGGGGATATTCGGGGTCGGCCCAGAGCACGATGCGGGCGTCCAGGGCCAGGGCCTTGTCCAGCTCCGCTTGCGCCGCGCCGCGCCAGGAGCCGGAGGCGAAGGCCGAGCAGACCTCGCCCCGGGCCAGGCCCAGGGAGCGCCAGTGCCGGACCTCGGCCACGGCCTCGACGGCGCTGCCGTAGTGCTCCAACAGGGCGCGCCAAGTGCGCGCGCCGAGCTGCGGCGCATGGCGCAGGGCCAGGCAGGCCGAGAGTTCCTGGAGCCGGTCCGGGTGCATGGCGCGGCTATTTGAGGGTCGCGAGGCGCTTTTTGGCCAGGGCGGCGGGCTCGGACTTGGGGTAGTCCTCGCTCAGCACCTGGAGGTAGAAGCGGGCGTTGTCCTTGTCGCCCAGCATGGCGTAGCTGTAGCCGATCTTGAGCAGCGCGGCGGCGGCCTTTTCGTGGCGCGGGAAGCGCTGGTGGACCTTCTTGAAGGCCACCACGGCCTCGGCGTAGTTCTTCTCGTGGTAGTAGGTCTCGCCCAGCCAATACAGGGCGTTGGGGGCCAGGGAGCTTTTGGGGTAGGATTTGAGAAACGATTCCATACCCTTGCGCCCGGCGGCCGCCTTGCCGTCCAGGACCAGTTGCAGCGCGGCCTTGTACTCGGCCACGGCGCCCGAGGGCGCGGCGGCGGGCTTGGGCGCGGCCTTGGCGGCGGGAGCGGGCTTGGGCGCGGGCTTAGCGGCGGGAGCGCCTTCGGTGGCGTCGGGGTAGGCGTCCCAGCGTGAGGCGTCCTGCCCGGGCGCGGGCTTGGCCTTGGCCTTGTCCATGGCCTCGCCCGCAGGCGGCTGCTGCGCGGCCATGGTCATCTCCTGCATCTCCGCCTTCCCGGCCGCCTCCGCCTTCTCGGCCATGGGCGCCATGGGCGCCTTGGGGCCGGGCTCGGGCAGGTCGGTGGAGGACAGCAGCGGCGCCGGGGCGGCCGGGGCGGCGGCCACGGCGCGTTCCACCTCGTTCACCCGCCGCTTCAGCTCGGAGAGCTGTCCGGCCAGTTCGAGCTGGGCGTTGTACTGCTCCAGGGACTTCTCCTCCAGGGTCCGCAGGCGCCACTGATCGCTGGCGGCCAGGGTGGCCCGGTCCGATTCCGAAAGCTGCGAACCGGCGCATCCCGCAAGGGCCAGGGCGGCCAGGACCACGGCGGCGAGGCGGATTTTCTGGAGCATGTCCCCTCCCGGACGGTTGTTGCTATCCAGCATCTTCCGTTCAATAGGCCAGGATGCCTGAAAATTCAAGCACG
>CAYUIN010000057.1:0-9288 GCA_964444695.1 uncultured Desulfocurvus sp. | reverse complement strand
GGGCGAGCTTAGGAATGGGGAGAGCAGAGATAGCGCCCTGGCCGCCGGAGGCATTTGCCTTTCTCCTCCGCCCCGCACGGGCCGGGTCGCGTCGTGGCTAGTCGGCGGGGAGGCCGAGGAGGTCGGGGGTCAGGCCGACGAGGCGGATGTTGTGTTGTTCGGCGAGGGCGATGGCGGCGGGGAGGTCGAAGAAGACGGAGCGGTGTGCTTCGATGCCGAAGCAGTTGGCGCCGATGTCGGCGAGGGTCCGGATGGTGTCCAGTCCGGCGGCGGGCAGGTCGATGCGCGGGTCCTGTCCGGGTTTGAAGATCTTGCAGGCGGTGCAGTGTCTGCCCAGCAGTTCGCCGCCCCGGCGGATGGCGGCGTCCGTGCCTTCGGGGCCTTCCACGGCGCCGACGATGCCGGATTTGACGACGATGGCCTGTCCGATGTCGAGTTGGCCGAGGGTCTTGGCGCGGGTCCAGGCGAAGCGCAGGTCGTCCCAGTCCGCCGGGCGCGGGGGTTTGCGGGTCAGGGGGCCTGCGGGGGTGGCGATGTTGGGCAAGAGGTCCAGAGCGCTGGCCAGGGGCAGTCCTTGGCGTTCGAGTTCGCCCGCCAGGGTGCTGAGGATGGCGTCGTCGCCTTTGCCCGCGAGTTTGAGCAGCAGCTTGGCGGCCAGCCAGTCGGGGCGGATGTCCATGGCGCGGGGCTTGTTGATGGTCCCGGCGAAGACGACCTGGGTGGCGCCCTGGGATTTGAGGGTCTTGATGAGCTTGGCGACCTGTCCGAGGTGCAGTTCGGTGTAGTGTTCGGTCTGATCGGCCAGGGCGGGGTCGGTGTTTCCCAAGAAGCCGACGGCGGCCACGGGCGTCCCCGCGTTGCGGGCGGCCTGTGCGACGAGGAAGGGGAACTGCCCTCCTCCGGCGATGAGTCCGATGGTCTGCGTGCTCATGGGTATTGCGAAAAGGGCCGGGGGAGTCCCGGCCCGAGTCGTGCGTTATTCGCCCCGGTTCTGGCCGTTGCGCAGGCCGACGTCCAGCAGGATGCCGCGTTCGCTGGAGCGGATGAACTCCACGAGGCGGGCGACCTCGGGGATGGAGCCCAGGGTTTCCTCGGTCTCGGCCAGGGCTTCGCGGCGGTCCTTTCCGGAGCGCCAGATGAGCTTGTAGGCCTTCTTGAGCCCGGAGATGGCTTCGGAGCTGAAGCCGCTGCGGCGCAGTCCGATGAGGTTCAGCCCGCGCAGCTGGGCGCGGACCCCGGCGGCCATGATGAACGGCGGGACGTCCTGGCTGACGCCGGACATGCCGCCCACGAAGCCGAATTCGCCGATGCGCGCGAACTGGTGCACGCCGGACATGCCGCTGATCACGGCGTGGTGTCCGACGTCCACGTGTCCGGCGAGCATCACGCCGTTGGCCATGATCACGCCGTCGCCCAGGCGGCAGTCGTGGGCCACGTGGGCGTAGGCCATGATCATGCAATTGGAGCCGATGACGGTCTCGCCGCGTCCGGTCTCCGTGCCCCGGTGCAGGGTGGCGAACTCGCGGATGATGTTGCCGTCGCCCATGGTCAGGCGGGTCTCGCCGCCGCTGTATTTGATGTCCTGCGGGTCGCCGCCGACGTAGGCGTAGGAGTGGACCTGGTTGTTCCTGCCCAGGGTGGTGTGCTTGTGCACCTGGCAGTAGGAGCCGATGACGGTGCCCTCGCCGATGACGGTATCGGCCTGGATGACGGAGAAGGGCCCGACGGTGACGCCGTCCGCGATGTTGGCGGCGGAATCGACCACTGCGGTGGGATGGATGTCTATTGCCACTTACATGTCCTCGCGGTTGGCGATGGCGGCGGACATTTCGCCGGAGGCGACGACCTTGCCGTTGACGGTGGCCTTGCCGGACATCTTGACCAGGGAGAGCTTGCGGCGCACGTCGTAGACGCTGAGCATCAGCTGATCCCCGGGCACGACGGGCGCCCGGAAGCGGACCTTGTCTATGCCGGTGAACAAAAAGACCTTCTCGCCCTCGCCCAGTTCGGGTTCGGAGAGCATGGTCAGCAGGCCGCCGGCCTGGGCCAGGGCCTCGCAGATGAGCACCCCGGGCATCACGGGCAGCCCGGGGAAGTGGCCCTGGAAAAAGGGCTCGTTGACGGTGACGTTCTTGTATCCTTCCAGGGTCTGTCCGGGGACGAAGGACGTCACGCGGTCGACCATCAAAAACGGGTAGCGATGCGGCAGCAGCTTGAAGATGCGGTCGATCATCACGGGAGTCGGCAGTTCGCTCACGACTCGCCTCCTTGCGCGGCAGCCTTCAGGGCGGCCAATTCTTTTTCCAGTTGCTTCACGCGCTTGAAGAGGTCGGGGATCTTGGGCGCCAGGGACAGGTTGCGCATGTAGGTGCCGTAGTCGTGGGCGGGGACGCCGCCCATGCGCTTGCCCGCCTCGATGTGCGTGCGCACGCCGGCCATCGGCCCGACCACGACGTCGTCGCCGATGTTCACGTGGTCCGCGACGCCCGCCTGCCCGGCCATGATCACGCGCTTGCCGACGTTGCAGCTGCCCGCGATGCCGACCTGGGCGACGATGGTGCAGTCCTCGTCCAGCACGCAGTTGTGGGCGATCTGCACCAGGTTGTCGATCTTGGTACCCCGGCCGACGACGGTCTTCTCCAGCATGGCGCGGTCCACGGTGGTGCAGGCGCCGATCTCGACGTCGTCGCCCACCAGGACGGTGCCGACCTGGGGAATCTTCTCGCGCCCGCCGCCCTCGCGCGGGACGTAGCCGAAGCCGTCCGCGCCGAGCACGACGCCGGGGTGCAGCATCACGCGGTCGCCGAGCACGGTCCCGGCCATCAGCACGGCGCCGGGGTACAGGGTGCAGTCCGCGCCCAGGCGGCAGTCCTCGCCGACGTAGCAGCCGGGGAAGACGCGCGTGCCCGGGCCGAGGACGGCGCGCGGGCCGACGAAGGCGAAGGGGTAGACCGTGGCCGTGGGGTCGACGCGTGCGCTGTCGTCCACGAAGGCCTTGTCGCTGACGCCGGACAGGGCGCCCTGGGGCGGGGAGAACATCTGCAGCAGGCGCGCGAAGTCCATGGCCGGATTGTCGCTGACCAGGGCCGAGGGCACCTTGTCCGCGTATTCCGGCGTGCAGATGACCGCCGATGCGCGAGTTTTTTCCAAGAGCGGCGCGTATTTCGCGCCGACGATGAAGGTAACGTCGCCGGGACCCGCGGATTCGAGGGTCCCGACGCCGGAGACTTCGCAGTCGCTTCCCGCCAGGGGCAGGCCGAGGCGCTCGGCCAGGGCCGAGAGTGCGAGCTTCATGGGGCTCCCGTTACTTTTTCTGGGCGCGCCAGGCCTTGTTGACCTCGACGATGATTTCGTTGGTCACGTCGGTCGTGTCCGAGGCGAAGAGCACGCCGGAACCCATGCGGTCCACGATCAGGTCGTAGCCCTTCTTGGTGCCGAAGTCCTTCATGACCTGCATGATGAGCAGGATGATGGGCTCGGAGTGCTTCTTTTCCTCTTCCTTGTACTTGCGCTGCAAGGTCTGCATGGTGTCCTGCAGGTCGCGGATGCGGCGCTTGAACTCCTCTTCCTTGTCGACCTTGGCGGACTGGGAGAGCACCAGGGACTGGTTCTGCAGCTCGGTGCGCATCTTCTCCAGTTCGGTCTTCTGCTTGTCGATGTCTTCCTGCATGGGCTTGAAGGTCGCGGCCAGGTCGTCGCGGGCCGCGATGCCCGCCTCGCATTCCTTGATCACGCGGGGCATGTTGACCACGGCGATCTTGGACTGGGCCAGCGCGGTGGTGGAGAACAGGAGAACTGCCAGCAGGGTGAGAAATGCCTTGCGCATTGATGATCCTCTTGTGTTTCGTTTCGTCTTGTGAGCCACGGCCTAGAAGAACTGGCCGATGGTGAACTCGAGTTTGCCCTTGCCGCCCTGTTCGCGGATGGTATCCAGGGCGTAGCCGTATTCCAGGCGCAGGGGGCCGAAGGCGGAGTACCAGCGGATGCCGCCGCCGACGCTCTTCTCCAATTCCAGGTCCATGCTCTCCCCGTCGTCCCAGGACTGGCCGGCGTCGAAGAAGAACACGCCCATCACGCCCATCTCGTCGAGGATGGGGAACAGGTATTCCAGGTTGGTGAAGGCCATCTTGTTGCCGCCGATGCGGTCGCCCGTCGCCTCGTCGCGCGGGGTGATGTAGCGCGACTTGTAGCCGCGCACGCTGTTCATGCCGCCGAGGTAGAAGCGCTCGAAGACCGGGATGTCCTCGCCCGCGAAGTTCTCCATGACGTAACCGGCCTGGGCGTGGAAGTGGAACACGTGGTCCCACCACAGGGGGTGGTACTCGCTGTGGTCGCCGATGTAGCGGATGAACTCGTCGTCGCCCAGCAGCAGGCCGCCCGCGTATTCCACGGAGACCGAGGACTTCATGCCCGAGGACGGGTTGAGGTAGCGGTCCAGGGTGTTGCGCACCATGTCCACGTACAGCGAGCTGGTGTAGTTGGTGCCCTCGACGTCCTGGATCTCTTCGGCCGCGTCGGAGTCCACGTCGTCGATGGTGTAGCGCTCCAGGCGGTACTGCATGTTGGTGTAGGAGAACTTGCCCACGGGGTGGCCCAGGCGGACCCGGCCGCCCATGGTGTCCTTGCTGTAGTCGTCCCAGTCGTCCAGGTAGTAGTAGATGTCGCCACCCACCAGCCATTCGCTGTCCTGGAAGTTGGGGTTGGTGAAGGCGATGTTGTAGCGGCTGGAGGACCCGCTCCAGGCGCCTTCCAGGCTGGTCTGGTAGCCCTTGCCGAAGAGGTTGTACTCCTTGACGGCGGCGGTCATGTACACGCCCGCCGAGCTGGAGTAGCCCGCACCGGCGCTGAGCTCGCCCGTGGCCTTTTCCTGCACCTTGACCTTGAGGTCCATCAGGCCCTCGTCCCCGGTGGGGATGGTCTCGATGTCGGCCATCTGGAAGTAGTTCAGGTTGTTCAGGTTGCGCGTGGACAGGCGCAGGTCCTCGCCGCTGAACAGGTCGCCGTCGGACAGCAGCATCCGGCGGCGGATGACGTTGTCGCGGGTGCGGTCGTTGCCCTGGATGACCACGCGGCGGATGTAGATCTTCTGGCGTTTGGCCAGCTGGTAGATCACGTCGGCGGTGAGCGTGTCGGGGTGCGGGACGACGTTGTAGTTGGCCTCGGCGAAGGCGTAGCCGTAGTTGGAATAGTATTCGGTGAGCTTCTGGGAGTCCTCGCGCAGCTGCGAGCGGTCCAGGTACTCGCCGTCGGCGGCCAGGTCGTCGGTCTCGATGAGCTCGTTGAGCTTTTCGGCGGGCTCGAGCAGGTCGCCGGAGAAGGTCACGGTGCCGACCTTGAAGCGGCGGCCTTCCACCACCTCGAAGGTCACGTAGATGCCGTCGTCCTTGAACTCCACCTTGGGCTGGCCGACCTGGGCCTCGATGAAGCCCTGGTTGGCGTAGTAGGCTTCCAGCGCGGCGGCGTCGCGGTTGAGGTATTCCTCCTTGAGCACGCCGGTGCCGGTGATCCAGGAGAACATGCCCCGCTCGCCCAGGGCCAGCTGGTCGCGCAGGTCGTCGGGGTCGAGCTGTTCGGCGCCGTTGATGGCGATCTCCTTGATGTACAGCTTGTCGCCCTCGTCGACGACGATGTTCAGGCGGGCCTGGCCGTCGTCGCTCTTTTCGACCTCGTAGTTGACGGTGGCCTTGTAGTAGCCTTCCTTGCGGTACTCTTCCTTGATCTTGCCCAGGTCGTCGGCCAGGACCTTGGGGTTCAGGACCGCGCCGGCCTTGGTGTTCATCAGGCCCAGCAGGTCGTCGGCGTCCATCTCGTCGGCGCCGAGGACGTCCACCACGGAGATGCGCGGCTTCTCGACCACGACGTAGGTCACCTTGACGCCTTCGGGCAGGTCGTCCACGCGCACCTGCACGTCGTCGAAGTAGCCCAGGTCGTAGACGTTCTTCAGTTCCTCGTTGATCTGCTTGGGATCGTACAGGTCGCCCTTGTGCAGGCGCAGGCGCATCAGGACCACGTCCTTGTCCAGGAACTTGGTGCCCTCGACGTCGATGACCTCCACGCGCTCCTTGCTCATCAGTTCCAGGCGGACCTTGTCGGCCAGGTCCTCGATGGCGGGCACGGCGTTGATCAGGCCTTCCTGGACCACGAACAGCGGCTTGGGCGACTTGACGCCGAAGGCCTCGACCAGGCGCACGTCCAGGCTGATGGTCTCGCCGAGCTGGTTGAAGCTGCCGTACAGGGCGTATTGGGAGTCGGAAAGCAGCGCCAGGTCCTTGGCCGTGGCCAGGTCCAGGTACTCGATGCCGTGCTCGCGGATCAGCGACTCCACGGTGTCCATGGGCACCACGCTGAAGCCGTACTCGCCGAGCTTGTCGGCCAGGAGCTGGGGCAGGCTGTCCTTGAGGTAGTCCAGGTCCGGGTCGGCGTTGACCTCGAAAGGCAGGACCACGACCTTGATCTTGTCCGGCGTGGTCTGGGCGCCGGCGATTCCGGCGGCGAGGATGGTGGCGAGGAGCGCGAAAAGCGCAATCAGGCGGCTAACGGTTGTGCTCATACAGCTCTCCGGATCGCAGTTCCATTCTCCGCCCCATGCGGGCGGCCAACTGGGCGTTGTGGGTCACGACGACAAGGGTCATGCCGAGTTCGGCGTTCAGTTCGGACAACAGCCCCCCAATATGATCGCCCGTGTGCTGGTCGAGGTTGCCCGTGGGCTCGTCGGCCAGCAGGGCCTTGGGCCGCAGCAGGATGGCCCTGGCGATGGCGGCGCGCTGGCGCTCGCCGCCGGACAGGGTCGTGACCTTGTGGGCCGAGCGGTCCGTGAGCGCCGTCAGTTCCAGGGCGCGCTCGGCCTCGGCGAAGGCCTCATCCTTGGCCCTGCCCGCGATGAGGGCGGGCATCGCCACGTTTTCCAGGGTCGTGAATTCGGGCAGCAGGTGATGGAATTGGAAGACGAACCCCATCTCCAGGTTGCGCAGGCGCGCGCGTTCGCGCTCGCCCATGGCGGCCAGATCCCTTCCCTCGAAAAGCACAGTGCCGCCGGACGGCGTGTCCAGCGTCCCCAACACATGCAACAGGGTGGATTTCCCCGATCCGGATGCCCCGAGCACGGCCAGGCTTTCGCCCCGCTCCACCCGGAGGTCCAGATTTTTAAGGATCACGAGGCTTCCGCCCGGTCCGGGGTACTCCTTACCAACACCCTGCAAATCATACAACGGGAAATTCTCGCTACTCATACCTGAGCGCCTCCGCCGGCATCAGCCGCGCGGCCTGGCGGGCCGGGTAGATGGTGGCCAGGAAGCAGAGCAGCATGGCGCCCAGGCCGATGGCCGTGAGGTCCGTCCATTGCAGCAGCACGGGCAGATAGTCCAGGGAATAGATGCCCTTGGGCAGGCGGATGAACTGGTATTTCTTGAGCAGCAGGCACAGCGTGAGCCCCAGGCCGAAGCCCAGGCCCGTGCCCATGGCCCCGATGAGCGTGCCCTGGACCATGAAGATGTTGCGCACGCTGGCGCGTGTGGCGCCCATGGACATCAGGATGGCGATGTCCTTGGTCTTTTCCATGACCAGCATCACCAGGCTGGTGACGATGGAGAACGTGCCCACCAGGACGATCATCACCAGGATGATGGTGATGCCAGCCTTTTCCAGGGCCAGGGCCTGGTACAGGCTCTCGTTCATCTCCTTCCAGTCGCGCACGTACAGCGGGTAGCCGCCGATGCGCCCGCGCAGGGTCTCGCCGATGCGGTCGGCGCGGTCCACGTCGGCCACGCGCAGCTCGATGCCCGTCACCAGGTCGCCGTCGAAGCCCATCAGCTTCTGGACCTGGGCCAGGTCGGCGTAGACCAGCGAGGAGTCGTACTCCCACATCCCGGTCTTGAACACGCCCACCACGCGGGCGGTGATGATCTGCGGCTGGAACCCGGCGGCGGTGCTCTTGCCCGAGGGCGTCAGCACGTGGACCAGGCTGCCCCGGCGCACGCCCAGGCGGGTGGCCAGCTCCTGCCCGACCACCAGCCCCGGGGGGCCCGGCGGGCCGTAGCCGTTCACCAGGTCCTCCAGGCTGCCCTCGATCATCTCCTTGCCCACGCTGAGCACGCCCCCGGCCGAGGCCGGGTCGATGCCGCGCAGGACCACGCCCTTGCTGCCCTCGCGGGTGGAGACCATGACCTCGGCGTAGATGAAGGGCGTGGCGCCGGTGACGCCGTCGATGCGCGCGGCCTCGGCGGCCAGGGAGCGGTAGTCGGCGATGCCGCCGTCGAAGCTGCCCACCACGAGGTGGGCGTTGACGCCCAGGATCTTGTCCCTCAGGTCCTTGCCCATGCCGTTCATGACCCCCAAAACCACGATGAGCGCGGCCACGCCTATGGCCACGCCCAGGATGGACATGAGGGAGATGACGGAGATGAAGGCCTGCTTGCGCCGTGCCAGCAGGTAGCGAAGGGCTATGAAGGACTCGAAGCTCATGACCCGCCGCCGCCCTCCGGCTTGAGGAGCGGGAAGAGGATCACTTCGCGGATGCTGGGGCTGTCCGTGAGCAGCATCACCAGGCGGTCGATGCCGATGCCCTGCCCGGCCGCCGGGGGCATGCCGTATTCCAGGGCGCGCAGGTAGTCGTCGTCCATCAGGTGGGCCTCGGCGTCTCCGGCCTCCTTCTCGGCCACCTGGGCCTCGAAGGCGGAGCGCTGGGTCACGGGGTCGTTCAGCTCGGAGAAGGCGTTGCCGATCTCGCGCCCGACCACGAACAGCTCGTAGCGGTCGGCCAGCTCGGGGTTCTCGTCGTTGCGCCGCGACAGCGGGGAGATGTCCGCCGGGTACATGTAGATGAAATGCGGCTGGATCAGCTTGGGCTCCACGTAGAGGTCGAACAGCTTGGCCTGGACCTTGCCCAGCACCTCGCCCTTGATGACCTTCTCGCCCTGGCTCTTGACCAGGGCCACGGCGGCCTCGTAGTCGGTGTACACCTCGGGGGACAGGCCGCCGATCTGCTCCAGGGAGTCGTGGAAGGTGACGCGCTTGAAGGAGCCCGGGGTCAGGTCCACCTCCTGGTCCTGGTACGTGATCCTGGTGGAGCCGCAGACCTCGCGGGCGATATGCCCGAACAGCTCTTCGGTGAGGTCCATCATGTCCCGGAAGTCGGCGTACGCCCAGTAGAATTCGCACATGGTGAATTCCGGGTTGTGCCGGGTGCTGATGCCCTCGTTGCGGAAGTTGCGGTTGATCTCGTAGACCTTCTCGAACCCGCCCACGAGCAGGCGCTTCAGGTACAGCTCCGGCGCGATGCGCATGTAGAGC
>CAYUIN010000056.1:0-9366 GCA_964444695.1 uncultured Desulfocurvus sp. | reverse complement strand
CCGGGCGTGGCATGAGCTTCGTTTCCGGTTTTGTTTCCGGGTTCCTTTCCGGCGGCGCGGGGCGCCGCCCTGGGACCACCGGGGCGCTAGGGCCTCCGGCGGCGGGCCGGGCAGGGGGTGGCATGATCCAGGACGTGTTCGAGCGGGCGGGTTTGTATTTCGGCCTCAACCCGGGGTTCGCCCGGGCCTTTTCCTTTCTGGAGCGCGACGACCTGCGCGCGCTGCCCGTGGGGCGCCACGAGATCGACGGCGACCGCGCCTGGGCCGTGGTCGCCCGGGGGCCGTCGCGCCCGCGCCTGGGCGCGCTGCTGGAGGTCCACCGCCGCTACATCGACGTGCAGTGCGTGCTCTCGGGCGTGGACGGCATGGGCTGGCGGCCGCTTTCGGCCTGCGTGCGGCCCGCCGCGCCCTACGACCCGGCCACGGACGCCGCCCTGTACGCCGACGAGCCCGAGACCTGGCTGATGACCGGCCCGGGCCGCTTCGCGGTGCTCTTTCCCGGCGACGCGCACATGCCCCTGGTGGGCGAGGGCGAGGTGCACAAGGTGATCCTCAAGGTCGCCGTGGACCAGGGCTGAATCCGGCCCGGACCCGGCGCCGGGCAGACCATTTCGTCGCTTTTCGCCCGGGGCGTTCCCGGAATGCTACAATTGTGAAACATTTGGATTTTTCCCTTGCCTGACGGGCCCGTTGGGCTATTGTGCCCGGGCCATGTCCGTCCTGCTGCAACGCTACTGCCCCCACTGCAAGGCCAAGACCTACCACCGCTTCAAGTGCAGCCTGCGCTCCTCGTTCCAGAGCCGCACGGCCTACGAGTGCATCGAGTGCGGCCGCAGCCACGAGGACGGCCCCCCGTCCGCCGCTCCGGGGCGCTCGGGCCAGGCCGCCGGGCGCTGCCGCTAGGCCCGCCAGCGCCGCGCGGCGCGCCAACGCAGAGGGCCGCGAACCCGATGTCCGCGGCCCCAGGCGCATTACCCAACCTGGATCGCTCCAGGTGTGGCGGCGTCCTGAAAAGGAGTCTCCCCTCCCCTCCAAGGCTCCGCCCGTCTCCGGTTATCAGTCGGGACTATTTGAGCAACCGCATCTCCCTCTCGCGCAGCAGGCGCCCGAGGTCCGGCCGGGGCACCGTGTTTCCGGCCGCCGTGCGGGCGCCGGAGAACTGCGGGATGCGATATGCGGGGCTGTCTTCGAGAAAGGTCATGTACCACCAGACGTCGTCCAGGCTCACGTGGCGGCGCAGGAAGGCCTCCGGCCCGCTGTGGCTGAAATGGTGCACCACGGCGTCCGTGGCCACCACGGCGCGCCGCCCCGTGGTCCGCAGGTGGCCGTTGATGTGGAACTCGTCCACCCGGGTCACGCCCTCCGGCGCGCGCAGCGGGATGGGCGTGATGGCCCTGGTCAGCCGCTCGTCGAACATGATGCAGTCCACGGAGATGTGGCCCAGGTAGACGTGCTTGGGGCGTTCCAGGGCCAGGTACTTTTCCACCAGCCCGTCGTGCAGCACCTTCTCCCACATGAAGCGGTGGTACACGGCGTTGGTCTCCATGGGCACCTGGGGCAGGCGGCGGCGCTCCTCGCGGTAGTGCAGGCGCAGGGCGCGGTCCATGACCTGGCGGCCCGTGCGGCTGACGGGCGTCAGGCAGGAGGCCACGGGCACGGACTCGTGCGTGCGGTGGATCTTGTAGGCCGCGATGAGCCGTTCCAGCCAGCCCGGGGTGACGAACACGTCCTCGGACAGGCGGATGATGGGGTCCTCGGCGTGGCGGGCCATGATGAAGTTTTCCATGGAGACCACCGCCGGGATGGTGCCCCGGGGCGTGCAGTGCACGTCGATGATCCCCTTGTGCCGCTGCTGGAAGGACTTGATGATCACCGCGTGCTCGTCGCCGACCTCGTTGGCCACGACGTAGATCTTCTTGAAGCGGGTCAGGTCGGTGTACAGCTCCAGGCACTTGACGCAGAGCAGGAAGCAGTCGACGCGATGCGAGGTCAGGAGCATCAGCACGGGCCTGATGTCCTTCGCCTTGGGAGTGATGTCGATGATTCGCGCCATGTGAGCTGCCTCTTGCGTGTGCTCCCGCCAGGGGGTACATCCGCCCTGCTGGTTGCAAATCTTATCGGGCATTATGGCTGAAACTTAAGGGTGCCTGCGCAATTTTTTTGTTTTTTGCGCATAGCTTTCCGAAATCATAGTCAATATTTCGTGATGAACCCGCCGCGCCGGTCCTGCCCCGGGCCGGGGCGGGCCCGCGCGGACAGACCCCCCGGAGCCGCTTCCCATGCGTGATCCCTTGGCCGCCAACAGGCGGCTGTATGTTTTTCTGCTGATCCTGACCATCGCCTCGGCCATCGGCCTGCAGGGCTGGCGCACGCTGGTCAACAATTTCGCCGTGGAAGTGGGCGGCATCGACGGCCTGGGCATGGGCGTGGTCCAGTCCGTGCGCGAGATCCCCGGCTTTTTGGCCCTGCTCGTGGTCTACCTGCTGCTGGTGATCAGCGAGCGGCGGCTGGCGGCGCTGTCCGTGGTCCTGCTGGGCCTGGGCGTGACGGCCACCGGGCACTTCCCCAGCACCGTGGGCCTGGCCCTGACGACCCTGGTCCTGTCCTTCGGGTTCCACTACTACGAGACCCTGAACATGTCCCTGACCCTGCAGCACTACGACCGGGCCACGGCGCCGCTGGTCTCCGGCAGGCTGCGGGGCGCGGCCTCGGCGGGCAACCTGGCCGTGGGCGGGGTGCTCTTCCTGGCCGCCGGGTACATGGACTACGTGGGCATGTTCACCATGATCGGCGTGGCCGTGGCGCTGCTGGGCGCGGGCATGCTGCTGTTCGACCCCAAAATCGAGCCGGGCGTGCCCCAGCGGCGGTCCATGGTCCTGCGCCCGCGCTACTGGCTGTTCTACGCCCTGACCTTCATGGGCGGCGCGCGCAGGCAGATCTTCGTGGCCTTCTCGGTGTTCCTGCTGGTGGAGCGCTTCGGGTTCTCCGTGCGCGAGATCACGGCGCTGTTCGTGCTCAACAACGTCATCAACCTCTTCGCCAGCCCGGCCCTGGGCCGGGCCATCGCCCGCTTCGGCGAGCGCAAGGTGCTCTCGGTGGAATACCTGACGCTGGTGGGCGTGTTCATCACCTACGCCCTCACGGACAGCAAGCTCGTGGTGGCGGCGATGTACGTCATCGACCACCTGGTCTTCAACTTCTCCATCGCCATCCGCACCTATTTCCAGAAGATCGCCGACCCGGCGGACATCGCCCCGACCATGGCCGTGGGCTTCACCATCAACCATATCGCCGCCGTGGTGATTCCGTTTCTGGGCGGGCTGGCCTGGCTGGCCGCGCCGGAGCTGGTGTTCTACTGCGGGGCGGGCATGGCCGTGGTCTCCCTGGCGCTGGTGCAGTGCATCCGCATCCCGGGGGACTAGGCGGCGTCCGCCGCGCGGAGCCGGAAAACGAGACGGCCCGGGGGTTGCCCGGGCCGTCTTGTTTTTTGTATGCGCCCCGCGCCCCGCGCGGGCTCAGCCCTGGCGGTAGGCCTCGGCGTCGATCTCCAGGCGGCGCAGGATCTTCTGCAGGGAGACCCGTTCCAGCCCGGAGATGCGCGCGGCCTGGGAGATGTTGCCCTCGGTGTGCCGCAGCAGCTGCGTGACGTAGGTCCGCGTGAAGTCGTCCAGGACCTTGTGCTTGGCGTCCTTGTACGGGGCCAGGGAGTCGTCGTCCGGGGCCGAGGGCGTGTGGCTGGAGGCCAGGTGGGCCAGGGCCAGGTCCACGGTGTCGCCCCGGGCGAACACGGCCAGACGGCGCATGAAGTTTTGCAATTCGCGCACGTTGCCGGGCCAGGCGTTGGCGCAGAGGTAGGCCAGGACCTCGGGGGCGATGATCTTGGCGGGCAGGCCCATCTCGCCGCAGGTCTGGTCCAGGAAGTGCTGGGCCAGCAGGGGGATGTCCTCCGTGCGGCGGCGCAGCGGCGGGACGTGGATGTGCAGCACGTTCAGGCGGTAGAACAGGTCCTCGCGGAAGGCGCCGGAGCGCATCTTCTCTTCCAGGTTCTGGTTGGTGCTGGCCAGGATGCGCACGTCCACGGGCGTGCTCTGGCTCGAGCCCACGGGGCGCACCTCGCGCTCCTGCAGCACGCGCAGCAGCTTGGTCTGCACCGTGAGCGGGATGTCGCCGATCTCGTCCAGCAGCAGCGTGCCGCCGTGGGCCGTCAGGAACAGGCCCTTGTGGGCCCGGTCCGCGCCGGTGAAGGCGCCCCTGACGTGGCCGAAGAGTTCGCTTTCCAGCAGGTGGTCCGGGATGGCCGGGCAGTTGATGCTGACCATGGGCCCGCCCGCGCGGCTCGAGCCGACGTGGATCGTGCGGGCCACCAGCTCCTTGCCCGTGCCGGATTCGCCGTCGATGAGCACCGTGTAGTCGCTGGCGGCCACGGCGATGATGGAGTCCAGCAGGCGGCGCATGGCCCCGCTCTCGCCGATCAGCGCGCGGGTGGCGCCGGAGCGGGCCACCTGCTCGCGCAGGCGGCGGTTCTCGTTCAGCAGCCGGGCCCGTTCCAGGGCCATGCGCGCCACGCGCATCAGGTTCTCGCGGTCCACGGGCTTGGTCAGGAAGTCGTAGGCCCCGGCCTTGAGGGCCTCCACGGCGGTCTCGATGGTCCCGAAGCCGGTGATCAGCACCACGGAGAGGTCCGGCTCCAGGCGCAGGGTCCGTTCCAGCAGTTCCATGCCGGACAGGCCGGGCATCTGCAGGTCCGTGAACATCAGCGACACGGATTCGGCGGACAGGATTTCCAGGGCCTGTTCGCCGCCCGTGGCCACCAGGGTCCGCACCTGGGGCATCTCCTGTTCCAGGAGCCGGGCCAGGCCCCGGGCGAAGTCCGCCTGGTCGTCCACCAGCAGGATGGTCTGGGCGTGGTCGCTCATCGGGGGTCTCCGTGGGCGCGCGCGGCCGCGGCCAGGGTCAGGGTGAACACCGCGCCGTCCTCGTTGTGGGCCTCGATGGTTCCGCCCGCCTGCTGCACCAGGCCGTAGGCCACGGCCAGGCCCAGGCCCGTGCCCTTGCCCACCTCCTTGGTGGTGAAGAACGGGTCGAAGATGTGGCGCATGTGCTCGGCCAGGATGCCGGGGCCGTCGTCGCGGGTCACGATGCGCACCGTGCCGGACTCGGCGTCGTAGGCGCCGGTGACGCGCACCGCCCGGCCCTTGTGCCCGTTGTCGGACACGGCGTCGATGGCGTTCAGCAGAAGGTTGGAGACGATCTGCTCCAGGGCCTGGGCCGAGATGTCCACGGGGGGCAGGTCCGGCGGCAGGTCGGCCTCCAGGGTCACGCCGCGCTTGGCGGCCTGCACGGAAAAGACCTCGGCCAGGGAGCCGACCACGCTCACCGGGTCGCACGGGCCGCTGCCCGCGCCGCGCGGCCGGGCGAAGTTCAGCAGATCCTGCAACACGCGCTGGGCCTGCTTGGTATGGCCGATGATCACGTCCACGTCGGCCCGCTGCTGGTCCGTGGCGGCGGCGGCGCGCAAGAGCTCCGCGTAGCACAGGATCACGCCCAGGGGGTTGTTGATCTCGTGGGCCAGGCCCGCGGCCAGCTTGCCCACCGTGACCAGCTTCTCGCTCTGCTGCATGTTTTCCAGCATGCGCTTTTCCGTCGTGTTCTCGCGGGTGTAGACGACCACGCGCCCGCCCCGGTCCATGGATCCGGGCAGGGGATAGATGTTCAGCGCGAAGGACCGCCCGCCGGGCAGCCCGGCCTCGTAGGTCATGGGGCGGCCCTCGGTCAGCACCTGGCGCAGCGGGCACATGGCCCCGCCCGCCTGCTCGATGCCCAGCATCCGCGCCAGCAGCGCGTCCATCTCGCTGGCCGGGACCTCCTCGGACTGGGCCAGGGCGCGGGCCGCCTCGTTGGCCAGGATCACGTTGCACGAGCCGTCCATGAGCAGCAGCGGGTCCGCGATGCCCTCGAAGATGGATTCCAGGACGTCGTTCTGGCGCAGGAGGTTGTCCAGGGCGTGCAGGTTCTCCATGGCGATGCCCATCTGGCGGCCCAGGGCCACCAGCACGTCGCGCATCTGCCCGGGCTCGGTCCCGGCCTCCTCGTCCCAGGTCAGGCACAGGAAGCCCTCGATGCCCGCGTCCGACGGCTGCACGGGGATCCAGGCCGTGTCGTGGGTGAACACGGGCCGCGCCTCGGACAGCAGGCGCTGCCAGTCCGTCGGCAGCTCGGGCCGCTGGTCCGGCACGGGCCAGGAATAGAAATTCTGCGAGGCCAGGGTGCAGATGAAGGCCGCCTTGGCCGCGCCGTAGCGCTCGCCGATCTGCGGCAGGCAGGACTCGATGAGCTCGCGCCGGGTCTGCGAGGTCTTCAGCGTGTCCAAAAGGGACACGAACAGCAGCACGTCGCTGCGCCGCTCCATGGCCTCCAGGGACAGGTCCTCGGTGCGCTCGTCCACCATGCGCCGCAGGTTGTGGGTGTAGTTTTCCAGTTCCAGGCGGGCCTTGGACAGGGTGGAGGCCATCTCCTCCACCGAGCGCATGATCTCCGCGATCTCGTCGCCCTCGTCGAGGTTCATGCTGTCCAGCCGCGAGAGGATGGGGTTGTCCGCCTGTTCCTTGAAATAGCGCGGGAACACGTCCAGCACCCGGCGCAGGTTGTAGACCACCACCTGGTTGAAGAGCACGTTGACGATGCCGAAGCAGGTCAGCGAGCCCAGGACCACCAGCAACACGTAGCCCAGGGTCGCGCCCCGGATGCGCGACAGGGCGCTGCCCACGGGCAGGTCCACGGACGTGACCCCGGCGATGGAGTTCAGCTCGTGGCCGAAGCCGCGCACCGCGCCGTAGCGCTCCAGCAGGACCCCGGGGGCGTCCTCGGCGTGGCCGTGGCAGTTCATGCACGAGGCCTCGAAGCGCACGGGCTTGGCCGTGACGTAGTACTGCTCCCCGGCGATGGTCTCGAAGCGCGAGAGCTGCTCGGTGCCCGGGTTGGCGCGGAAGTGCTCGATGATCTCCAGCTCGCGGTTGCTGGCCTCGAACTTGGGGTTGCGGGCGTTGATGGCCACGCGGCGGTAGTGCAGCTGCCGGGCGCCGAGGTCCATGTTCTCCATCACCTTGCGCGAGACGTAGGAGGTGCTCATGGCCTCGATGATGAACTCGTCGGCGGGCAGGGCGCGGTACATGGCCGGGCGCAGGGTCTTGCGCACGTAGGTCCGCACCGCCTCCACCTGGTTCAGCACCATCTCCGCCTTGTCCGCCACCTCCGACTCCAGCAGGCTGCGCAGGTGGAAATACAGCCCCAGCGACAACAGCAGCCCGCCGCCCAGGGCGATGGCCGCCAGGCCCAGGAGGAACTTGGTCTGAATGGTTTTCGGCTTGCTGATGCGCATGCTCGCTCCCGCCGGAAAGCGCCCGGCGGACACACCTTAGCACGGCCTTTCGGCACGGCAAAGGGACAATGGAGGCGGGACTTGGGGCGGATTGGGCGGGCCGGGCGTGGGCCGGGCGTGGTCCGGACGCGGTGGGCCGCGCCCCGGTCCCCGCTGCCGGGGCGCCGCCTTGGGCTGCTGGGGCGGGGGGCGTTCTGCCGGGCGCTTCGGGGCGAGCGGCGGCGGGTCGCGGTCGCGCAAATCGCGCAGGGCGGGCACGGGCCGGCTGCCCCGCGCGACGGGCCCAAGCCCACCGGAGCCCGGGGCGCAGGGGCTTGCGGGGTTGCAGGATGCGGGCATGGCGCAATGGCATCGTCCTTGAATTCCATGGGATGGACGGTGCGCATCGCGCAAGGCCCTGTTCGCGTCAACGCCTCCCAACGCAACCCAAAACGCCTTGGAGCAGAGCAGCCATGAACATCGTGAAGAAGTTTTCGCCGGTCATCGTCGCGGCCGTTATGGCGTTGCTGCCGGTACCCGAAGGCCTCTCGGCAAACGGCTGGTATTTCCTGAGCATCTTCGTCGGCGTCATCGTGGGGCTGATCGTCGAGCCCGTGCCCGCCGCCCTGGTGGGCCTGTCCGGCGTGTCCCTGGTGGCCATCTTGAAGCTGGTGGACCCCAGCGCCTCGGCCAGTCGCGCCTGGGCCCTGTCCGGCTTCTCCAACAGCGTGATCTGGCTCATCTTCGCCGCTTTCATGTTCGCCATGGGCTACAAGAAGACGGGCCTGGGCAGGCGCATCAGCCTGCTGCTGATCCGCCGCCTGGGCAAGCGGACCCTGGGCCTGGGCTACGCCGTGGCCTGCTCGGACCTGGTGCTCTCGCCGTTCATGCCGTCCAACACCGCGCGCAGCGCGGGCACCATCTACCCCGTGGTCAGCAACATCCCGCCGATGTTCAACTCCACCGCCGAGGAAGGCCCCCGGCGCATCGGCTCGTACCTGACCTGGACCGCCTTCGCCGCGACCTGCGTCACCAGTTCCATGTTCCTCACGGCCCTGGCCCCGAACCTCCTGGCCGTGGACATCATCGCCAAGAACACGGGGGCGGTCATCTCCTGGAACGACTGGGCCGCGACCATGCTGCCGGTGATGATCCCCCTGTTCCTGATCACGCCCTGGCTGGCCTACGTGCTGTATCCGCCCAGCGTGAAGACCTCCCCGGAGGCGCCCGCCTGGGCCGCCGACGAGCTGCGCAAGATGGGTCCCGTGACCTCCAAGGAACTGCTGATGCTGGGCTACGCCATCCTGGCCCTGGTGCTCTGGATCTTCGGCAAGCAATGGGGCGTGGACAGCACCACCGCCGCCATCTCCGTGCTGTCGCTGATGGTCCTGACCGGGGTCGTGACCTGGCAGGACGTGATCACCAACAAGGGCGCCTGGAACGTCCTGGTCTGGTTCGCGACCCTGGTGGCCATGGCCGCCGGGCTGAAGAAGGCCGGGGTCCTGGACTGGCTGGGCGGGCTGGCCGCCTCGCTGATGCAGGGCATGAGCCCCATGGGCGTGGCGCTGCTGCTGGTGTTCCTGTTCTTCGTGCTGCACTACTTCTTCGCCAGCACCACGGCGCACACCACGGCCCTGCTGCCCCTGTTCCTGAGCATCGCCGCGCCGCTGCTGCCGGCCGACATGCTCCCCGGCACGGCCCTGATGCTCGCCGCCAGCCTCGGCGTGATGGGCATCATCACCCCGTACGCCACCGGCCCCGCGCCCATCTGGTACGGCTCCGGCTTCATCAGCCAGGCCCGCTGGTGGGCCTTGGGCCTGATCTTCGGCGGCATCTACCTCGCCGCGATGCTCGTGGCCACGGGCCTGCTGGTCTAGCCCGCGCGAAGCCGCAATGCCCGGCGGGCGGGATCGCCCAAGGATCTCCGTCCGCCGGGCCCGGCTTCCGCCAATCCCGGCGCCCCGACCTGGGGAACGCCCGAAGCACAAGGCCCGGCATCCGCCGGGTCT
>CAYUIN010000055.1:0-9391 GCA_964444695.1 uncultured Desulfocurvus sp. | reverse complement strand
GTACACATCGGGCATGTCTTCCTTCAGACCCTTGCGCACGATGGTGTCGATGTGCTCCTCGCCGCCCAGAACGCCCTTGGGGTCGTCCAGGTACTTGAGGTCCCACTTGCCGAACATCCAGTGCGGGGACCAGGCGGTCACGACCACCCACTTCTTGTTCTTGATGGCGTCGGCCAGGGCGGCGGTCATGGTCGCGCCGGAACCCTCGATCAGCTCGTAGTCCAGGCCGTAGTCCTTCACGACCTGCTCGGACAGGCGCATCAGGCCCGCGCCGGGGTCGATGCCGATGATCTTGCCGTCGAACTTGTCCACGTACTTGTTCAGGTCGGCGATGGAGGCGGCCTCCACGTAGGACGGCACGGCCCAGCCGAGCTTGGCGCCGCCGGTGATGGGGCCGAGATCCTCGACCTTGTCCTGGACCTTCTTCAGGTAGTCGGCGTGGGTCACGGGCAGCCAGGCGGTGACCATCCCGTCCACGTCGCCGGTGCCCACGGCCTGCCACATGGCGGCGGCGGCCACGGGGATGATCTCCACGTCGTAGCCCATCTTCTCCTGCAACACGGCCTGCACCACGTTGGTGCTCGCGGCGGCGCAGTCCCACTCCACGTAAGCGATTTTGACCTTGCCCTTGCCCGCGAAGGCAGGCACGGCGACCAGCGCGGCAAGCGCCGCGAACACGAGGGCCAGGGTGAATTTCCTAAGCATGGGTCCTCCTTGAGTCTTGAGTTTCCGTACTATCTGTTTCCGTAACTATTTGGTGCCGCTTTCGGCGCGGCCGCCCACCTTCTGGAGCACGCGGTCCAGGGCGATGGCCACGATGACGATGCCGATGCCGGCCTCGAAGCCCGCGCCCATCTGCAACCGCTGGATGGCCTTCCAGACCTCGCCGCCCAGGCCCTTGGCGCCGATCATCGCCGCGATGACGACCATCGACAGGGCCAGCATCACCGTCTGGTTCACGCCCGCCATGATGGTCGGCGTGGCCAGCGGCAACTCCAGCTTCACCAGGCGCTGCCAGCGGCTGGAGCCGAAGGCGTCGGCGCATTCCACCAGTTCCAGGGGCACCTGACGGATGCCCAGGCAGGTCAGGCGGATGGCCGGAGGCATGGCGAAGACCACCGTGGAGAAGATGGCCGCCACCTTGCCCAGGCCGAAGAACGGGATGGCCGGGATGAGGTACACGAAGGCGGGCATGGTCTGCATCACGTCCAGGACGGGCATCACCACGCGGTGCACCGGGCGGTACATGGCCGAGAGGATGCCCAGCGGCATGCCGATCATGATCGCCACCAGGGTCGAGATGAGCACCAGGGAGATGGTGCTGACCGTGGCGTTCCACAGGCCGAGGTTCCAGATGAGCCCCAGGCCGAGCAGGGTGAAGATCGTGATGCCCCTGTTTTTGCGCGACAGCCAGAAGGCCAGGGCGGTGAAGATCAGGATCAAGAGCCACGGCGGCAGGAACATCAGCCCGTCTTCGAGGACCTGGAGCACGCTGTCCATGACCACGGAAAAGGCCTTGGTGGCGAAGGAGAAATGATCGACCAGGAAGTCGATGGCGGTTTCGATGCCCTCGCCCAGGGGGATCTGCGGTATGGTCATGCTAGTTGCCTCCCCGCTCGGCTATGGCTCCGAGCAGCGATCCGCGCACCACAACGCCCAGGATGCGTCCTTTTTCAGAAACCACCGGCAGCGGATGCGGCAGGTCGTGGATGATCTGGATGAGCTCCGTGGCCGGGGTCTCCGGCGTGACGGTGCGGATGTCGCGGATGAGGATTTCGGAAAGGTCCTTGCCCTCGCGTTCCTTGAGGGCCACGCAGTCCTCGGCGTTGACGATGCCCGCCACCTTGTGCCCGGAGTCCAGCACGAACAGCGAGGCGATGGCGGCCTTCTTCATCTTGCGCAGGGCCGCGCGCGGGCCGTCCGTGCCGAGAAAGGCAACGGCCTCGGTCTTCTTCATGACCATCTCCGCGGTCAGGACCTTGGTGATGTCCACGTCTTCCACGAAGCGGGCCACGTAGTCGTTGGCCGGGGCGGTGAGGATCTCCTCGGGCGTGCCGATCTGGACGATGGAACCGTCCTTCATCAACACGATGCGGCAGCCGAGCTTCAGGGCCTCGTCCAGGTCGTGGCTGATGAACAGGATGGTCTTTTGCATCTCGTCCTGGAGGTTCAGCAGCTCGTCCTGCATGTCGCGGCGAATGAGCGGGTCCAGGGCGCTGAAGGCCTCGTCCATGAGCAGGATGTCCGGGTCCAGGGCCAGGGCCCGGGCCAGGCCCACGCGCTGCTGCATTCCGCCGGAGAGCTGGCGCGGGTACGCGTCCTCCCAGCCAGCCAGGCCGACCAGGGCCAGGGCCTCGATGGCCTTGGCGCGCCGGGTCTCGGGGGCCACGCCCTGGATCTCCAGGCCGTATTCCGTGTTCTCCCGCACCGTGCGGTGCGGGAAGAGCGCGAAATTCTGAAAGACCATGCCCAGCTTGCGCTGGCGCAGGTTGCGCAGCTCCTCGGGGCCCAGGGTGGTGACGTCCTGGCCGTCGATGAGCACGCGCCCGGAGGTGGGCTCGATGAGCCGGTTCAGGCAGCGCACCAGGGTGGACTTGCCGCTGCCCGAAAGGCCCATGACCACGACGATCTCGCCTTCCTCGACCTCGAAGCTGGCGTTGTTCACGCCGACGCCCAGGCCGGTTTTCTTCAGTATCTCTTCCTTGCTCGCGCCTTGTTCCAGCAGCGAGATGGCGCGCTCCGGGTGCGGCCCGAATATCTTGAAGAGGTTTTCAACAACAATCTTTGCCATGTGTTCTCCTTGAGGTGTGCGATGCGCCCCGTGGTCTGCGCCGGGGCGGCGAAAAAAGCGAAGAGCCCCCGGGCCTCGGGCCGGGCTCCGGACGTCGCGCATCCGGGGTGCGGAGCCGGGCGGGGGTCAGTGCAGAGGGTAGCGGCCGCGCAGGCCGCGGGGCAGGAAGGCCCGGTGGGGCAGGGTGCGTCGGCCCCGGGCGATGAGCCCGTGCCGCATGTCGTGCGTCGTGTTTCGGATGACTCTGATGCTCAATGTATGCGTGTTTTGCAGATGTAATGCATCGCGATCATGTTGCAGAACCGTGGCGTATTCTGTCTTGAACATCGAGATGCCGTCTTGATGATGCGATTTTCGTCCTGATGTCCAGAGACGCTGTGCCCATATGGGCTGCGCTCAGGAATCGAAGGATTAACAGACTATTGTTTAATGAAATGCGATGCGCTTGTCAAATGGACACAAAATATGGAGATGATAGAGAAGAGACAGCCTCAGCATGTCTCACCCGGGCTCTGCCCGGCTCAGGCGGCCGGTCCTCCACAATGCGGCCCATAGCTGGAAAATGCTGCGCCATGCTCCGCATCCCTGGACGGCCGCCCGGGGCGAGTCCGGGGGAGGAAACAAAAACGCCGCCACCGGGTTTCCGGCGGCGGCGCTGTTTGCGCTGTGATTCCAGCAGCTTGATCTTTTCTAGAGTTCCTTGACCGCCGCGGCGATCTCCTGGATGGCCTTCTTGCCGTCCTCGAAGTACATCAGCGCGTTGTCCGCCGCGAACAGCGGGTTGGGGATGTTGGCGAACCCCGCCGAGAGGCTGCGCTTGATGACCACCACCGTGCGGCAGTGCTCCACGTCGATGATCGGCATGCCCGCGATGGGGCTGGTCGGGTCGGTCTTGGCGATGGGGTTCACCACGTCGTTGGCGCCCAGCACGATGCACACGTCCACCTGGGCCATCTCGGGGTTGATGGAGTCCATCTCCCTGAGCTTCTCGTACGGCACCTCGGCCTCGGCCAGCAGCACGTTCATGTGCCCCGGCATGCGGCCCGCCACGGGGTGGATGGCGAATTCCACCTGCGTGCCGCGCGCTTCGAGCAGGTTCATCAGGTCGCGCACGGCGTGCTGCGCCTGGGCCACGGCCATGCCGTAGCCGGGCACGATGACCACCCGGCGCGCGCCGTCCATGAGCATCGCGACCTCCTCGCCCGAGGTGGCCTTGACCCGCCCGGCGTAGATGTCGTCCGTCTTGGCGCCGCCGCCGCTGTCCACCGGGCCCAGCGCGCCGCCGAACAGCACGTTGGCCAGGGAGCGGTTCATGGCCTTGCACATGATCTTGGTCAGGATGATGCCCGAGGCGCCCACCAGGGAGCCGGAGATGATCAGCACGTTGTTTTGCAGCACGAAACCCGTGGCCGAGGCCGCCAGGCCGGAATACGAGTTGAGCAGCGCGATGACCACGGGCATGTCCGCCCCGCCGATGGCCGCCGTGAGCAGCACGCCGAGCACGGCGGCGGCCACGACCATGTACCAGTACAGCGAGATGGACTCGGGCATGGCGACCATGGCCGCGCCCAGGCCCACCGTCAGCAGCGCCACGGCGATGTTCACCAGCCGCTGCATGGGGAACGCCGCCGCGCCTTCCAGGAACAGCCGTTGCAGTTTGGCGAAGGCGATGAAGCTGCCGAAGAAGGTCACCGAGCCGATGAGGCCCGAGGCGGCGGTGGCGATGAGGGTCTGGTAGTCCGAGGCGGCGGCCACGGGGTCCGAGCCCATCAGCTCGATGTACGCCGCGCCCGCCACCAGCACCGAGGCGCCGCCGCCGAAGCCGTTGAACACGGCCACCAGCTGCGGCATGGCGGTCATTTCGATCTTCACGGCCAGCACGGCGCCGATGAGCGCGCCGATGACCATGCCCGCGATGATGTATTCGTAGGTCAGCACATGCTGGTCCACCAGGGTCGCCAGCACGGCGATGAGCATCGCCCAGCCGGAAAGCAGGTTGCCGCGCACCGCCGAGCGGGGGTGCGTCAGCCCCTTGATGCCCATGATGAACAGGATCGAGGCCACGAGATAGGCGAGATTGATGACGTTTACGTTCATGGCGCTAGTCCTTCTTCTTGAACATGGCGAGCATGCGGTGAGTGACCATGTAGCCGCCGACCACGTTGATGGTCGCGAAGATCACGGCCAGGACGCCGAGAACGGTGGTCAACAGGGCGTGTTCGCTGCCCGAGGAGAGGATGGCGCCGATGATGGTGATGCCCGAAATGGCGTTGGTGCCGGACATCAGCGGCGTGTGCAGCGTGGGCGGCACCTTGGTGATGACCTCGAAGCCGACGAACACGGCCAGCACGAAGATCGTAAGGCCTATGACTAACGCTTCCATAAGGATTCCCCCTTGTCTGGCGGGCTATTTCGCGCCCTGGCCGAGCTTGTCCAGGACCATGGGATGCACGACCTTGCCGCCCCGGGTGACCATGGTCCCCGCGACGATCTCGTCGTCCTTGTCCAGGTCCACCACGCCGTCCTTGCTCATGTTGAACAGCAGCGTCGTGATGTTCTTGGAGTACATGCGGCTGGCGTCCACGGCCAGTTCCGAGGCGATGTTCGTGGGCCCGTAGATCTTCACCCCGTGGGCCGTGACCTCCTCGTCGGGCTTGGTCAACTCGCAGTTGCCGCCCGTGGCCGCCGCCAGGTCCACGATCACCGCGCCCGGCTGCATCCCCGCGACCATCTCCGCCGTGACCAGCACCGGCGCCTTGCGCCCCGGGATGGCCGCCGTGGTGATCACCACGTCCGAGGCCGCCACCACGCGGGTCATCAGCTCGCGCTGCTTGCGGTAGAACTCCTCGTCCATGGCCTTGGCGTAGCCGCCCTTGTCCTCGGAGTCCCCGGCGTCCAGCTCCATTTCCACGAACTTCGCGCCCAGGCTCTGGACCTGCTCCTTGACCGCCGGGCGCACGTCGTAGGCCTCCACCACGGCGCCCAGCTTGCGGGCCTGGGCGATGGCCATCAGCCCCGCCACGCCCACGCCGACGATGAACACCTTGGCCGGGGCGATGGTGCCCGCCGCCGTCATCAGCATCGGGAACATCTTGGACAGGTTGGTGGCGGCGATGAGCACCGCCTTGTAGCCCGCCAGGGTGGCCATGGAGGACAGGGCGTCCATGCTCTGGGCCCGGCTGATGCGCGGAATCAGTTCCATGGAGAACAACACGGCGCCCTTGGCCGCGACGGCCTGGGCCACGCTCGGGTCCGTGGTCGGCTCGGCCAGGCCGACGACGATCTGCCCGTCGCGCAGCATCTCCAGGTCGGCCTTGCCCGCCTCGGGGTTGGCCCCCGGCGTGCGGACCATGAGCAGCACCTCGCCCTTGGCGAACAGCGCCGCCCGGTCGGGCTCGACCTGGGCGCCCTTGTCCACGTACGCGGCGTCCGCGTAGCCCGCCGCCTCACCGGCGCCGGACTCCACGAGAACCGAAAAGCCCGCCTTGACCAATTGGGGCACCACCGAAGGCACGACGGCGACCCGTCGCTCCCCCGGGAACGACTCCTTGGGAATTGCCAGGATCATCGCTTGAACTCTCCTTCTTGGATAACATCCTCGGGTCTTTGAGCAAACCCGTACTTCATTTTGGCTGCAATGACCATAACCGATGGCGCAAAAACAGCGCGCACCCGTCCCGCAAAGTCCGGCAAAAGACCCTCGGGCCAGGCGCGCCGGGGCTCGCGGCCAGCGGTCGCCAGGGCACTTCCGGCCCGTCAGCTATGGGAGAAGAACGTCTCGGTCCACATCACGGACTTGTAGTAGGCCACGGAGACCGTCAGCGGGTGCAGCCCCAGGGCGTCGATGAGCCCGTCCAGGCGGCCCCACTGCGCGCCCTCGTAGGCCCGGGCCAGTTCCAGCCAGTCCGTGCAGCGGCCCGGGGCCGCGTCCGTGAGCGCGCGGACCAGGTCGCCCGTCAGCGGCAGGTGCTCGGCCAGGGTGCGCATGGGCACGTGCAGCAGCGGCTCCAGGAGCGAGAACAGGCCCAGCAGGAAGACCTCGTCCGGGTCGTCGCGCAGTTCGGGCTGGCTGGCCGCCGCCAGTTCGAAGAACTTGCCCCGCTGCACGGACTGCAACAGCAGCTGGCGCGTCTGCGGGTCCGGCGAGAGGTCCGTCATGATCACCACCCGCAGCCAGCTCTTGAGCAGCTTCCAGCCCAGGAGCACCATGGCCTGGCGGATGGAGGTGATGCGGTCCGTGAAGCCGAAGGCCGGGGAGTTGAGATACGACAGCAGCCGGTAGCTGATGGCCGCGTCGTGCTGGATGGCCTCCGTCAGCTGGTCGAAATCCGGGTCCGGCTGCTCGATGCCCGAAAGCAGCTTGAAGCGCGAGGTCTCATGCGAGGTCGGCCTGCGCGGGGACAGGGTGTCCGGCGCCTGGAAGAACCCGCCCTGGAACAGCTCGAAACCCAGGTCCCGGGCCAGTTCCAGCTCCGCCGCGCCATGCACGCCCCGGGCCAGCAGCCGGGCCTGGCCGCCGGGCGCGCCGTCCAGCAGCTTCCGGGCCGCGTCGCGGCTCACACCGCCCAGGTCCAGCACCAGATAGTCCGCCGCCGCGCGCACCGCCGCCTCGGCCCGCGCCGCCTCGGCCAGGTCCAGGGCGATGCAGAAGCCGTCGCGGCGGAACTCCTGCAACGGCACCGCCGCCGAGGCGGGCAGCGCGTCGCAGCCCGGGACCTCGATCACCGTGCGCTCCGGCGGCAGGGCGTAGGGCGTCTCGTCCAGGATGGAGCGCTCGCCGAAACTGATCATCACCTTGCGGCCCAGCCCGAACAGCGCGTCCGCCAGGGACAGCATCCCCGCCGTGGCGTCCAGGCCGCCGTCGTCCGTGTCCAGTTCGTCCGCCTGGACATCGCACTCCCCGGCCACGGCCCGGCCGAAGGCCAAGGCGTAGCCCCAGGTCCGCCGCTTGGCGTCGAAAATGGGCTGCCTCGTGAAGAACCGCGCACACAGCGCGGTGTCGTGCGTCGCGTTCATCCTCCCCCGTCCTTGAACCGATGAGAAGACACTAGGCCAGTGTATACCCCATTCCCAACCTCGCGCGCAAGAACCGATCTCCCGCCCCCTTTGACAAGACCGGCCCGCCGCCTTACATCCCCGCCGAACGCACACCTCCACCCCCGAGGGGACCGCCATGCACTACACCATCAAGGAACTGCTGCGCATCCAGGTCGCGCCCGCCCTGGGCTGCACCGAGCCCGTGGCCATCGCCCTGGCCGCCGCCGCCGCCGCCTCCCTGCTGCCCCCGGGCGAGGCCGAGGCCATCGAGATCTGGATCGATCCCAATATCTACAAGAACGGCCTGGCCGTGATCATCCCCGGCACGGGCGGCCTGTGCGGGCTGGATACCGCCGCCGCCCTGGGCTGCGAAGGCGGCGACCCCGCCCTGGGCCTGGAAGTCCTGGGACCCGTGGACGACGCCGCCGTGGCCCGCTCCACCGCCCTGGTCAAGGCAGGCCGCGTCAAGGTGAACCTGCTGGAAGACCACAGGGGCCTGTTCGTGCGCGTGCGCGTGGCCCGCGCGGGCGCCGTGGCCGAGGCCGTCATCGAGGGCGTGCACGACAACATCACCTCCCTGCGCCTGGACGGGACCGAGGTGGACGACTCCCCGCTGCTCGGACGCGGCGGCGCCCGAGACTCCCGGCCCCTGGAAGACCTGGAGGACTGGCTGCGCCGACAATCCCTGGACACCCTGCTGGCCCTGCTGGACACCCTCGACGACGACGACCTCGCCTTCCTCGAAGAAGGCGTGCAGCACAACCTGCGCCTGGCCGAACACGGCCTCAAACACCGCGTGGGTATGGGCGTGGGCAAGGCCCTGGACCGCCTGCTGCGCCAAGGCCTGCTCAAACGCGACCTCGTGGGCGCCGCCCGCGTGCTGACCTCCGCCGCCGCCGACGCCCGCATGGGCGGCGTCAAACTCCCCGCCATGAGCTCCGCGGGCTCCGGAAACCACGGCCTGACCGCCATCCTGCCCATCCAGGCCGTGTCCGAATTCGTCACCGTGCCCGACCGCACCCGCCTGGAAGCCATCGCCCTGTCCCACACCGTCACCGCCTACGTGAAGGCCTACACCGGCCGCCTGTCCGCCGTGTGCGGCTGCTCCGTGGCCGCCGGGGCGGGCGCCGCCGCCGGAACCGCCTACCTCCTGGGCGGCGACGTCTCCCACATCGCGGGCGCCATCAAGAACCTCACCGAAGACCTGGCGGGCGTCATCTGCGACGGCGCCAAGGCGGGCTGCGCCCTCAAGCTCGCCACCGCCGCCGGAAGCGCCGTCCAGGCCGCCCTGTTCGCCCTGCAAGGCGTCAACGTCAGCCACACCGACGGCATCATCGGCTGCTCCCCCGAACAGACCATGCAGAACATCGGCACCCTCTCCACCCAGGGCATGATCGAAACCGACCGCACCATCCTGCGCATCATGCTCGACAAACAATTCTCCGGCTTCTGACGCCGCGCCCCGGCGCGGTACGGCGTGCCCGGCGAGAGGCGAATGCCTCCGGCGGCCAGACCCCGCTCAAGGGAATAATCCCCTTGAGAATCCCTCTTTTGGGCCGCCTG
>CAYUIN010000054.1:0-9449 GCA_964444695.1 uncultured Desulfocurvus sp. | reverse complement strand
TGATGTTGCCGATGGTGGCGTCGTTGTTGGCGGAGATGGTGCCGACCTGGGCGATCTCCTTCTGGTCGCGGGTGGGCTTGGAGAGCTTCTGGAGCTGCTCCACCACGGCCTCCACGGCCTTGTCGATGCCGCGCTTGATGGCCATGGGGTTGCGGCCGGCGGCCACGAGCTTGACGCCCTCGGTGAAGATGGCCTGGGCCAGGATGGTGGCCGTGGTGGTGCCGTCACCGGCGACGTCGGAGGTCTTGGAAGCGACTTCCTTGACCATCTGGGCGCCCATGTTCTCGAACTTGTCGGACAGCTCGATCTCCTTGGCCACGGTCACGCCGTCCTTGGTGATGATCGGGGAGCCGAAGGACTTCTCGATGACCACGTTGCGGCCCTTGGGGCCCAGGGTGACCTTGACGGCGTTGGCCAGCTTGTCGACGCCCTTCTTCAGTTTCTCGCGCGCCTTGGCGTCGAAGAGAATCTCTTTAGCGGACATATCTCATGCTCCTTGTCTTAGGAATATATGCGAAGGAAAAAGTCGTTACTTCTCGATGATCGCGAGGATGTCGTCCTCGCGCATGACCAGGTGCTCGATGCCGTCGATCTTCACTTCGGTACCGGCGTACTTGTTGAAGAGCACGTAGTCCCCGGCCTTGACGGACATGGCGATCAGCTTGCCCGCCTCGTCCTTCTTGCCGGGACCGGCGGCCACGATCTCGCCCTTCATGGGCTTTTCCTTGGCGGTGTCGGGAATGATGATGCCGCCGGAGGTGACTTCCTCGCTCTCCAGACGCTTGACCAGAACGCGGTCGTTCAACGGTTTCAGTTTCATGACTATCCTCCGAATTGATTGGATTGGCAGATTTCCTCTTTAGCACTCTCACGTGGCGAGTGCCAGGCCAAGGCACCTAATGGCCCGCGGCCGGAAAGTCAAATGCGGAGTCGATCCGGCGGCGGGCACGATGGAAGTGATAAGACGTGCGCCCGGGGTGTCAACACCCGGCGCGCAAATTTTTTCACCAGCCGGAGCCCCCTGCCCCGGGCAGGGCCGGACGCCGCCGCGCCCCGGGAGCACGGCGCGATTTTCCCGCCCGCCGGGGGTACCAATTGCCGGGCATTCCGGCTATGACACGCCTATGCCGATCCGCCTGAACCTGACGCGATACCTGCGGCGCGACCCCTACGGGGCGATTTCCATGATCGCCCTGTTCCTCGTCCTGGCGGGTCTGACCCTCGCGGCGCTGATCACCGCCTGCGAGGACACCGAGCCGGTCAAGCACATCGACATGACCCGGCGCGAGCCCATCACCATCCGCCAGCGCCAGGCCGAGATCACCTACGCCTACCTGCCCCAGTATTCCCACGCCATCTCCTACCAGCGCCACCACCTGCTGGTGGAGTACCTGGCGGAGACCACGGGCCTGAAGATGCGCCAGGTCTTCCCCGACACCTTCGACGAGCACATGAACATGGTCGCCCAGGGGCTGATCGACATCTCCTTCTGCAACCCGTTCATCTACATCAAGATGGCCGAGCGCCAGGGCGCGCGGGCCTTCGCCCGGGTGGTGGAGCCCGGCGGGCGCAACTTCCGCGGGCAGATCATCGTGCGCGCGGACAACAGGGCCATCCGCGCCCTGTCCGACGTGCGCGGCAAGCGCTGGATCGCGGTGGACCCGTCCAGCGCGGGCGGCTTCCTCTTCCCCCTGGGCCATTTCGTGGAAAACGGCATCACCATGAGCGACTTCGCGGAGGTCGCCTTCGCCCCGGGCCCCGGCGGCAAGCAGGAAAAGGCCGTGCTCGGCGTGTATTCCGGCAAGTACGACGTGGGCTCCATCCGCGAGGGCACCCTGGACATCATGGCCGACCGCATCGACATCTCGCAGATCCGCGTGCTGGCCGAGACGCGCTGGTATCCCGGCTGGGTCTACGCCGCGCGCAAGGGGCTGGACCCCGAGGTGGTGCGCAAGGTGCGCGACGCCATGACCAGCCTGGACATGGCCAACCAGCGCCACAGGCCGATACTGGAGAACGCCGGGCTGACCGGCATCATCCCCTCGCAGGACGCCGACTTCGACCCCGTGCGCAGGCTCGCCGACCAGATCGGCGAGGACCTGGGGAGATGACCTGACGTGTTGCGCGTGCTCGCCAGACTGAAATTCCAGGACAAGATCAACCTGGGCACGGTGCTCATCGTGGTCTTCTTCGGCCTGCTGGTGGCCGTGGGCGTCTCGCGCGTGTCCGTCACCGCCATCCTGGACGAGAACCGCGACCGGGGCACGAGCATGGCCAAGAACCTGGCCCTGCGCGCCGTGGACCCGATGCTGGCCCAGGACTTCCTGCGCCTGAAGACCCTGGTGGACGAGATCGCGGGCCTGTCGCCCTACATCAGCTACGCCTTCGTGCAGGACCGCCAGGGCGACGTGGTCGTCCACTCCTTCAAGAAGGACTTCCCCGTGGAGCTGCGCACGGCCAACGCCGTGGAACACCGCGACGTCCACGTCCAGCTGCTGGACACCGGCAGCGTGCGCATCTACGACTTCGCCGCCCCGGTGATCATCGGCGGGGACAGCTTCGGCACCGTGCGCCTGGGCATCAGCCAGATCCGCGTGCAGACCGCCAAGTCCGACGTGATGCTGACCATCTTCGGCATCACCGCCGCCGTGGCCGTGGTGACCATCATCCTGTCCACGGTCTTCGCCCGGGGCGTCACCCGCCGCCTGGACGTGCTGCGCGAAAGCGCCGAGGAGGTGGTGCGCGGCAACCTCGACGTGCAGACCGCCCCGCCCCTGGTGCGCGACTGCTGGGAGGTCATGAACTGCAACAAGCAGGAGTGCCCCGCCTACCGCGCGGACAGGCACCGCTGCTGGTATCTGGCCGGGACCATGTGCCCGCAGTGCACGGACGTGGACCTGCCCGGCAAGCTCAGGACCTGCCGCACCTGCCGCGTGTTCCGCGAGAACCAGGGCGACGAGATCCAATCCCTGGCCGAGACCTTCGACATCATGGCCCTGACGCTCAACGCCTACATCGACGAGCTCAAGCAGACCCACTCCGACCTGGAACGCCAGAAGCAGCTGATGCAGACCATCCTGGACGTGACCCCGGACCTGGTCTCGCTCCAGGACGCGGAGCTGAAGTACATCGCCGTGAACAAGGCCTTCTGCACCTATTTCCACAGGAACGAGACGGACATCCTGGGCCGTACGGACTTCGACCTGCTGTCCGGCACGCAGGCCGACTCCAACTACCACGAGGACCGGCAGATCCTGATGACGGGCAAGCCCCTGTCCAAGCAGATCCTGGCCGGGCGCAAGGGCGACAAGCGCTGGTTCCACGTGCTCAAGGTCCCGGTGTACGACGGCGAGCGGGTCATCGGCCTGCTGCTCACCGCGCGCGACATCACCGTCATCAAGCAGTACCAGGAGCGGCTCCTCCACTCCCAGAAGATGCACGACCTGGGCAAGATGGCGGGCGGCGTGGCCCACGAGATCAACACCCCGCTGGGCATCATCCTGGGCTACGCCCAGTTGATCCTGGAGGACACCGACCCCGAGCTGCAACTGCACAAGGACATCGAGATCATCGAGCGCCAGACCAAGGTCTGCCGCAAGATCGTGGCCGACCTGCTGGGCTTCTCGCGCAGCACGGAGAGCGCCATGGAGCCCATGGACCTCAACACCTCCATCCAGGAGGTGGTGGACCTGGTCTCGCAGATCTTCCGCCAGGAACGCGTGGTGGTGGACACGGACTTCGACCCCGGCGTCCCGCCGCTCATCGGCGACGCCGCGCGCCTCAAGCAGGTCTGGATGAACCTCCTGTCCAACGCCTTCGACGCCATCGGCTCCGACGGGCACATCCTGGTGACCTCCAAGCTGTGCAGCCACCGACGCCGGGTGGTGGTCACCGTGGCGGACTCGGGCGACGGCATCTCCTCCGAGGCCCTGCCCCAGATCTTCGACCCGTTCTTCACCACCAAGCCCGTGGGCGAGGGCACGGGCCTGGGCCTGTCCGTGTCCTTCGGCATCATCGGCGACCACGGCGGCAAGATCTCCGTGACCAGCCCGGCCCCCGTGGAGTATCTGCACACCGGCGGAGACAAGAACCTGACCAAGCCCCCGGGACCGGGAACGGTGTTCTTCGTGGAGCTGCCCCTGACCCAGGAAGGACTGCCCGACGAGGACTGCCCGGAGCTGGCCGCCCTCGCCGCAGACAAGCACACCGCAGCATAAGGAGACGGAATCAATGGCCAGCATCATCGTTCTGGACGACGTCATGGACGCCGGAATCCTCATCAAGCGCATCCTGGAGCGCAAGGGCCACGAGGTCACCGCCTTCACCGAGGAGGAGGAGGCCCTGGAGTTCGCCGCCAAGCACTCCCCGGCCCTGGCCATCCTGGACATCAAGCTCAAGAAGATGACCGGGGTCCAGGTCCTGGAAGAGCTGCGCAAGGTCGCCCCGGCCACCAAGGTCGTGATGCTCACCGGCTACCCGACCATCGAGACCGCCCGCCAGTGCCAGCGCCTGGGCGCCTCGGACTACTGCGTCAAACCCATCGACAAGGACGAACTGGAAGAGAAGGTGGCCAAGGTCCTCGGCCAGTAACCCCGGCAAGGAGCCTCCCTGCCCATGGATTTCAAGGAACTGTTCAAGCACTGGACGTACCAGGTCTTCGCGCCGGGCACCGTCCTGCGCCGCAAGTACGAGTCCTTCAAGAGCCTGCTGGAGATCGACCGGGCCTGCCTGGAGCGCATCGCCGAGCTGGAGGAGATATACTACGGCGCCGTGCCCGTGGACTGGAGCCGGGTCCATCAGCTGGTGCGCGAGCTGCTCACCCAGTCGGACTTCCTGGTCCGCGAGCTGCTGGCCATGAGCCCGGGCAGCTACCTGGACCTGCCCGACTACCGCAACAAGATCGCCTTCTACCTGACCATGGCCACGGAGCCCGAGGAGTTCGTCTTCGCCCCGCCCTTCGCCATGGACTACGAGCAGGCCCTGGACCACCCCCACTGCGCGGGCGGCAAGGCCTACAACCTGGCCATGGCCGGAAAGGTCGCCGAGCTGCCCGTGCCCGACGGCTTCGTCATCACCTGCCGCGCCTTCCACTATTTCATCGAATACAACGAGCTGCAGCCGCGCATCGACGTCCTGCTGGCCAAGGTCAACCTGGACGCCCCGGGCTTCGTGGCCGACATCTGCCAGGAGATCCAGCGGCTCATCCTGTCCGGCGAGGTCCCGCCCGACGTGGAGCGCGAGTACCGCGCCCGGGCCCTGACCATGGCGGGCTCGCGCGGCGGGCGCATCCGCTTCGCCCTGCGCTCCAGCGCCCGGGGCGAGGACGGCGCGGCCTCCTTCGCCGGGCAGTACGAATCCGTGCTCGGCGTTTCGCTGACGGACATCACCGCCGCCTACCGCAAGGTCCTGGCCAGCAAGTACAGCGCCAAGGCCGTGACCTACCGCATCCGCTACGGCCTGCCCGACCAGCAGACGCCCATGGCCGTGCTGGTCACCGAGATGATCGAGCCTGCGGCCAGCGGCGTGGTCTACACCCGCGACCCCAGCGACGAGCGGCACGACGGCCTGGCGGTCTATGCCGTGCCCGGCATGGGCCGCGCCCTGGTGGACGGCAGCGCCTCGCCCGAGATCCTGCACTTCGACCGCGCCGAGGAGCCCCGGCTGCTGCTGCGCACGCCCGGCGGCGGCGCGCCCCAGGTCGTCTGCGGCGACACGCCGGGCGACGCCCCCTGCCTGCCCCAGGCCCACGCCGCCTCCCTGGCCCGCGTGGGCCTGGCCCTGGAAAAGCTCTTCGGCTCCCCGCAGGACATCGAATGGTGCATGGACCAGGGCGGCTCCTTGTACATCCTGCAATCCCGCCCCCTGGGCGGCTCCCAGCCCGAGGACCGCGCCCCCGAGGCGCCCGTGGTGGACGACGAGCCGATCCTTTCCGGCGCCGCCGCCAGCCCCGGCGTGGGCATCGGCACCGTGTGCAAACCCGAGCGCATGACCGAGCTGGACGACGTGGCCGAAGGCAGCGTGCTGGTGGCCGACACCCTGTCCCCGTCCTGGGCCAGCGTCCTGGAACGCCTGGCCGCCGTGGTCACGGACACCGGCTCCAAGGCCAGCCACTTCGCCTCCGTGGCCCGCGAGTTCGGGCTGCCCGTGGTCGTGGACACCAAATTCGCCACCCGCACCCTGGAGCCCGGGGCCGTCGTCACCGTGGACGGCACCGGCGGCCGGGTCTACGCCGGGGCCGTGCAGGCCCTGCGCGACAGCGCGAGGCGCCCGCGCATCCAGCGCGACACGCCCTTCCGCAAACGCCTGGACGACGTCATGCGGCGCATCGCCCCGCTGAACCTCACCGACCCCGAAAGCCCCGACTTCGCCCCCGAGGGCTGCCGCTCCATCCACGACATCGTGCGCTTCTGCCACGAGCGCGGCGTGGCCGAGATGTTCTCCCTGGTGGGCAAGGGCGGGCGCGGCCTGGCCCAGGCCAAGCCGCTGAAAAGCACCCTGCCCGTGGTGATGCACGTCCTGGACCTGGGCGGCGGGCTGACGGCCGACGCCGCCAAGGCCAAGGAGATCGACCCCTGCCACTTCGCCAGCGACACCCTGTCCGCCGTCTGGGAAGGCCTGAACCACCCCGACGTGCAGTGGGACGGCAGCCTGCTGGCCTTCGACTGGGAGCAGTTCGACCGCATGGCGGGCGGCGTGTTCAGCCTCAAGTCCAAGATCCTCTCCAGCTACGTGGTCGTGGCCCGGGAATACATGCACCTGCTGATGCGCTTCGGCTACCACTTCGCCGTGGTCGACGCCCTGTGCACCGAGCACCCCGACGCCAACTACATCAACTTCCGCTTCAAGGGCGGCGGCGCCGCCGTGGGCCAGCGCCTGCTGCGCCTGGACTTCGTGGACCGCGTGCTGCGCGCGGCGGGCTTCCGCGTCAAGATCACCGGCGACATGCTCGACGCCCGCCTGGTCCGCGCCTCGGCCCCGCAGATCGAACTGAACCTGAACCTCATCGGCACCCTGCTCGGCCGCACCCGGCTGATGGACATGGCGCTGACGGGCGACGAGCAGGTCCAGGAGTTGGTGGACCAGTTCCTGGAATCCATCTGAGGCCCGCCCCGTGTCCGGCGCCTACAAGATAGACTGGGTCACGGACCACCTGGCCGTGGGCGGCGCGCCCATGTCCTACGCCGCGCTGGACGTCCTGCGCGAGGCGGGCGTGCAGTGCGTGCTGAACCTCTGCGACGAGTTCTGCGACCTGCATTGGATCGAGGCGGGCGAAGGCTTCGAGGTCTACTACTTCCCCATCCCCGACGAGGAGACACCGGACCTGGGCGAACTGGAAAAGGCCCTGGAATGGCTGGACGAGGCCCTGTACCTCGGCAAGAAGGTGCTCATCCACTGCCGCCACGGCATCGGACGCACAGGCACCGTGCTCAACGCCTACCTGCTGCGCAAGGGCCTTGGCCACAAGCTCGCCGGGCAGGCGCTCCGCCCCCTGCGCGCCAAGCCGCAGAACTTCTCCCAGTGGCGCTTCGTGCGCCGCTACGGCAAACGCGCCGGGCGCCTGTCCCTGCGCGAACCGAGCCTGGAATCCAAGAACCTCGTGGATCTCTACCCCTTCTTCGCGGACTACGAACGCGCCGTGGAAGACGCCGAAGTCCTGCTGGGCGACGCCGCGCACCCCGGGTCCCTGTGCGGCCGCGACCACGACGCCTGCTGCCGCAACCTGGTCACCATGCCGCTCATCGAGGCCGTGTACCTCAACCACACCGTGACCATGGCCCTGGGCCGCACCGACCGCGAGGCCGCCGTGCAGCGCTCGCTCACGGCCCTGGCCGCCCTGCGCCGCGCGGGCTACGACCCGCAGGACCCGTCCCGCCTCGGCCCGGAACTGGCCGCCGCCTACCGTGGCGCGGACGTGCCCTGCCCGCTGTCCGAAATGGGCGAATGCCTGATCTTCGACGGGCGCCCCCTGCCCTGCCGCCACGCCGACCTCACCGAGCGGGCCAAGGCCCACCCCGCCCTGGCCCGGCACCTGCCCTCGGCGCTCAAGACCATCAGCGCCAACCTGTTCTTCGCCTTCACCTCGCGCTTCCCGCAGGACCCGCCCCTGACCTTCACCCTGCCCGAGGTGGTCTCGGGCAAGTTCGTGCAGACCTTCTTCTACGCCCTGATGCGGCTGGACGACGAACCCGCCGCCAGCCCCTGACGGAGGCCCCGCCATGCACCGCACCGCCGCCCCCGCCCTCTTCACGGCCCTCATCCTGGCCCTGGCCCTGACCCTGGCCCTGCCCGGCGCCGCCCGCGCCGATGCCCCCCAGCCCCGCGAAGGCGTCTACACCGTCACCGGCACCGACCCCGGCGACGCCGCGCCCTACACCGGCCGCGCGGAACTGCGCCGCCAGGGCGGGGCCTACGTCTTCCAAGGCATATTCGGGGGAGTGCAATACGAAGGCACGGGCCTGTTCGACCCGCAGACGGGAATCCTCGGCCTGGCCTTCAAGGCCTCCGAGGGCAACGACTCCGGGCTGACCCTGCTGCGCCTGGACGGCATGACCCTCTCGGGCCGCTGGACCGCCCAGGGCGACCCCCAGGGCCGCACCGGCCACGAGACCTGGACCTGGTCCGGCCCCGCCGACTAGAAGCCCAGATCCTGGTCCACCAGCACCACCTTCACCCGGCCCTTGGGCCAGGACTTCTCCGTGATGCCCCAGACGTTGCAGATGCGCTCCGGGCTGGAACAGTCCTCGCACCGCATCGTCTTCACGCACGGCACCTTGCGCTCCAGGCGCATGGCGTTGGCCGGGGCCGCCAGCTCCCGCACCCGGCGCATCCCGTCCGCCACGGACGCCACCAGCTTGTTGCGCCCCGCCACCACGATCACGAACCGCGGCCCGAAGGCCATCGCCGCCACCCGGTTGCCCGAGCCGTCCAGGTTCACCAGCTTGCCCGTCTCCGTGACCGCGTTGGCGCTCATCAGAAAAATATCCGCAAGCAGCGCCTCGCGCCGCATCCGCAAGACCTCGAACCGGGGTCTGCTCGTGTCGTACGTGTCCAACACCCCAAGCCCCTCGATCCCCAAGACCCCCTCGTGAATCCCCGTGTTCACCAGGGTCATCGACCCGCCGAACGACGCCGTCCTGCACCCCTCGTCCCGCATCAGGCCGGGGATGATCTGCTCCACCACCAGCGCCCGCGCCGCTCCCGCGCCGGACACCACGGACACCTCGAACCCGTTGCGCTCCAGCGCCCGGCCCGCCTGATGCAACCGCGCCTCCCGAATCGTCTCCAACGCCCTGTCCATACGCGCCCTCCTCTGCTCCACCACTGCCACCCCCGCCACCACCGGTCAAGGTCGGGCGACAGGGGGAGGCGGCCGCCAAGGAATGCCTCCGGCGGCCAGGGCGCCGCCCTGGACCCGCTTAAGGGGATAATCCCCTTAAGAATCCCTACAT
>CAYUIN010000053.1:0-9464 GCA_964444695.1 uncultured Desulfocurvus sp. | reverse complement strand
CCCCACTCCAATGGCCCCGCCGCGACGCCCCCATCGTCGCGGCGGGGCCATTGGAGTGGGGAGTTCCTTTGGGAACTAGTGGTCGTATTGTTTGGCGTAGGCCGCGTCGTTGTACATGGCGGTGCCGTGCTGGGCGGTGCCGTAGTCGCGGATGATCTGCTGTCCCTGTTCGGAGGCCACGAAGTCGATGAAGGCGGCGGCGGTGTCGCTGGCCGGGGTGGCGCCGGGCATGGAGGCCAGGGCGTGGTAGGTGTTGATCAGGAACTGGTCGCCCCGGAAGAGGACCTTCAGGTTGTGCAGTTCCTTGACGGCGGCGGCCCAGGTGCTGCTGTCGGTCATGAAGTAGCCGCCTTCGGCGTCGGCGCGCTTGAGGGTGGCCATCATGAAGTCCTTGGTGACGATGTACCAGTCGCCGGAGGGCTCGATGCCCGCGTTCTTCCAGGCGGCGAGTTCCTTCTTGTGGGTGCCGGAGTTGTCTCCGCGCGAGAAGAACTTGGCCTGGGCGCCGGCGATGCGGGCGTAGGCGTCCGCGGCGCTGGAGGCGGCGGCGATGTGCGCGGGGTCGGCGGCGGGGCCGACGATATAGAATTCGTTGGAGCCGATGAGGGTCCGCTTGCGGGCCCAGCCGTCCTCGACGGCCTTCTTTTCGGCGGCGGGGGCGTGGACCATGATCATGTCCACTTCACCGGCCTGGAGTTTCTTGAGGGAGGCGCCGGACCCCGCCTTGACCCAGCACATGCTGGTGCCGTGGGCGGCGTTGAAGGCGTCGGCGAGCTGTTCCAGCAGGCCGAGCTCGCCGGGGCTGCCGGTGGCCAGGCCGAACACGGGGCCGCTGCCGTATGTGGCGGTGCAGGCGGGCCCGGCCAGGGCGGGCAGCGCCAGGCACAGGGTCAGGACCAGGGCCGCGAGGAACGATTTACGCATGATGTTCTCCTTGGTTGTTCGGGGAGCCCGGGGCCGCGAGGCCATCATTCCAGGCTATAGGAGAAAACCAGCGTTGTCTGTTTTTGTCAATAATTGTTGTTCTTGGTCAGAATCAGGCACCAACCGAAGTGCTGCCGGGCCGCGTCAGTCCTGGCCGCGCAGCAGTTCCAGGGCCCTGGGCGTGGGCACGGCGGTGCAGAAGCGGCCGTTGAGGGTGCGGTTGTGGTGGGCGACGATGTCCCGTGCGGGCAGGACTTCGGTATCGAAGGTGGTGTGGGCGTCGGCCACGAGGTATTGTTCCCAGCCCAGGGCGAAGCCGCCTCGGCAGGTGGTGTCCACGCAGAATTCGGTCTGCATGCCGCAGATGACGATGCGCCGGGCGCCGAGGGAGCGCAGCACGGCGTCCAGGGAGGTTTTCAGGAACGCGTCCGGGGAGTGTTTTTCCACCACGGGCTCGACGGGGCCGGGGTTCAGGGCGGGCAAAAGCGGCCAGCCCGGCTCGCCCCGGCGCAGGGGGTGTCCGTCCTGGGTGGCGGTGTGCTGCACGAAGACCACCGGGCAACCGGCGCCGCGCGCCCCGGCCAGCAGTGTCAGGACGTTGTCCAGCACGCGGGGCCCGTCGTGGGGCGCGAGGCCCGGGGTTTCGAACATCACGCGCTGCATGTCGATGACGACGAGGGCCGTGTCGGGCATGGGTCCCCCTGCGGCCCCGTGGGGGCCGGGCAAATGAAAAGCGCCGCGCGGCAGGGCCGCGCGGCGCCAGAGCGCAGATTGCGCGGTCGGCTTACTTGAAGACCTTGAACTCGTCGCGACGGTTCTTGGCCCAGGCGGCCTCGTCGTGACCGTCCATGGCGGGCTTCTCCTCGCCGAAGGAGACGACCTTCAGGCGGGAGGAAGGCACGCCCAGCACGACCAGGAACTCGTAGGCGGCGCGGGCGCGGCGCTCACCCAGGGCCAGGTTGTACTCTTCGGTGCCGCGCTCGTCGCAGTGGCCCTCGATGAGCATCTTCCAGCCATCGTACTTCTTGAGGATCTCGGCCTTGCCCTTGAGGACGTCCTTGGCATCGGCCTTGAGGTCGAACTTGTCGAAGTCGAAGTAGATCTTGTTGGTGGTCAGGGCGTCGAAGGCCTTCTTGGCCTCGGGGCTCAGGCCCTCGCTGTCCACCATGGCCGGAGCGGGTGAGGGCGCCGGGTCGGGGGTCGTGAATTTGTATCCTTCCTTCATCCCCTCGTCCGTGCTCTTCTTGGCGCAACCGGACACCATAACGGCCAGGGCCAAGATCATGGCCAGGCCAACCATGAATTTACGCATCGAAGCCTCCTCGAACATGTTCTTTTAGAATGAAAATATAAACCGCCCCTTCATGCGAGAACGCGCGGGTCACATTCCAGCGGTCCCAACTGAAATCGCATCCTACCTTCGGCAAGCGCGAAAATCAATAGGATACCAAACTTTTTTAAGTGGCGTCCCACTTCGCTTTCCGGGCGCCCGCCTACTCGGGGCGCAGGCCCATGGCGGGCTGGGTCGCGGCGCCCTTGCCGGTGTCCAGCGCACGGGGCTCGTCGCCGTGGCGCGTGGTCAGGTACAGCCGGTACGTTCCCGAGCGGTTGGAGGAGAAGACCACGAAGTACCCGTCCGGCGAAAAGGCGGGCTCCTCGTCGTTTCCGGGGCCGAAGGTCAGCTGCCGCTCGCGCATGGTCTGGATGTCCGTGACGAAGATGCGGTGCCCGCCGGGCGTGCGGCGCGAGTAGACCACGAGGCGCCCGTCCGGAGACAGGGACGGGCTGGTGTTGTACTTGCCCTCGAAGGTCACCCGCTCCTCCTTGCCGGACTCCATGTCCTTGACGAAGATCTGCGGGTTGCCCTGGCGGTCGGAGGTAAAGGCCATCAGCCGCCCCTCGTCGTCGAAGCAGGGGGAGACGTCGATGGCCCAGTTGTCCACCAGGGGCTTGTCGATGCGCGTCAGGTCGCGGGTCATCTTGAAGATGTCCATGTTGCCGCGGGTGATGGCCACGGCCAGGGAGCCGTCGGGCATGAAGGCCATGCCGCCGATGGTCGTCCCGGGGAGCTTGGCCTCGAAGATGCGGTTGGCCGTGGAATCCCACACACCCAGGGTGTGCTGCCAGATGCTGTGGTGCGAAAAGGCCAGGTAGCGCCCGTCGGGCGACCAGGTGGGGCTGACGCTGGTGCCGCCGAAGAAGGAGACCTGCCTGAGGTCCCTGCCCTGCGGGGTCATGGTCCAGATTTCGCGGTTCTTGCCGCTCTGGCGGGAGAAGGCGATGCGCGAGCGGAAGAACTCGCCGCGCCCGGTGAGCGCCTCCATGAAGTGCGAGCAGAACAGGTCCGCGACCTTGACCAGCGAGTCCGGCGCCACGCGCAGATAGGCCTTGCCAACCACGAGGCGACCCGTGGAGGCCTCGTAGACGCGGCATTCCAGGCGCGAGCCCTCGGCGGCGGGCTGCCAGCCGGCGGTCATCACCAGGTCCACCTTGGACAGCTGGAAGCGGCGCATGTCGATGTCGTCGCGGGTCACGCCGGGCATGCGCGTGCCGCCCAGGATCTCGGCGTCCGGCACCAGGCGCAGGAAGGGCAGGTAGGCCAGATTCTCGCGCACCAGGTTCATGAAGGCCCCGGCCTCGCTGGGCACGGACTGGCCCGCGCCCAGGGGCAGCGGCTCGGTGAAGGCCATATTCACCCGGCTCTGGCCGGGCCCGAAGATGTCGATGGACAGGGCCTGGGCCGCCGGGGCCGCCGCCGGGGCGGCCAGGGCCAGGATCAGGATCACCAGCAGGGAAACGAGGCGTTTGGGCATGGGTTACCGCATGTCCTGGAGGTTGAAGTTGATGCGCAGCTCGCGGATGTCTCCGGGCGGCGGCGGGAGCTGTTCGGTCTCCTGCACGGCCCGGAGCACCGAGGCGTCGAAGTCCGGCCTGCCCGAAGGCGCGGCCAGCACGGATTCGGTGATCAGCCCCCGGGAGTCCACCCGCAAAAAGACCTGCGCGGCCAGGGCCTGGTCCACGGGGATGTTCGGATAGCGCCAGTTGGACTTGACGATCTCCTTGACCCGCGCGGCGTACAGGGCCTGGGTGCTGATGGGCAGGCCCTCGTCGGAGTCGCCCCCGGCGCCGACGCCCTCGCCCTGGCCTTCGGCGGCCTTGGAGGCGCTGTCCTCGGCGACCATCCGGGCGATGTCCGCCAGGGCCAACTGCTCCTCGCGCTTGCGGTTCTTGGCGTCGGTCTCGGCCTTGGCCTTGGCGTCGGCGGCGGCCTTGCGCTTGGCGTCGGCCAGGGCCTCGGCCAGAAGCTGTTCCTTGGTCTTCTGCGGGGCCTTGGGCTTGGGCTCCGGCTTTTTCTTCTCCACCGGCTTCTTGATCTCTTCGGCCTTGGGCTTGGCCGGGGCGGGCTTGGCCTCGGGCTTGGGCTTCTCGACCTTGGCGGCGATCTCCTTGGCCTCGGGCTTGGGCGCGGGGGCCGGGGCCGGGGCCGGAGCCGGGGCGGGCGGGGTCACGTCCACCACCTTCTTGGGCGCCGGGGCCGGAGCCGGGGCCGGGCCGGGCGCGCCGCGCAGGGATTTCACGCTCACCAGGTCCACCTGATACACGGGAATGCCCAGGTCCACGTGCATGGTTCCCGGCGTGGCCAGGAAGGTGGCCGCCAGGAGCACGCCCGCGTGCAGCAGGACGGAGAGGATCCAGGAGGAGAACTGTCGCATCGGGTATGGCTTCGCGCCCGGGGGCGCGCCTGATTACTTTTTGCCGCGCCCGGGCGTGACGTCTTCGGGGTCGGCGACCACGCCCATGTGGTCGATGCCCGCGGACTTGATCTCGCCCATCACCGCGACCACGGTGCCGTACGACACTTCGCGGTCCGCGCGCAGGAACAGGAACTTGTTGTCCTGCTTCACGAGGCGCTTCAGGTGCCCTTCCAGTTCGCCGGGCGGCACGGCGTACTCGTCCAGGAACACGGCCCCGTCCCGCTTGATGGTCAGGACCATGTGGTCCTTGTCCTTGGGCAGGGTGCGCACGGTCTTGGTCTGGGGCAGTTCCACCTCCAGGCCCTGCGTCATCAGCGGCGCGGTGACCATGAAGATGATCAGCAACACCAGCATCACGTCCACGAAGGGCGTGACGTTGATATCCGCGATGAACCCGCCCTTGCCGTTGGTCATGCCCATGGGCGTGCTCCTAGTCCTCGCCCTTGGGGGCGGCGGACATTTCGCGCTGGACGATGTTCATGAAGGCCCCGGCGAAGCCGTTGAGCTCCGTCTCGATGGCCGAGAGCATGCCGAGGAACGAGTTGTAGGCGATGGTCGCGGGGATGGCCACGGCCAGGCCCACTGCGGTGGCCACCAGGGCCTCGGAGATGCCGGGCGCCACGGCGGCCAGGGCGGCGGTCTTCATCTGCCCGATGGAATGGAAGGCGTGCATGATGCCCCAGACCGTGCCGAACAGGCCGATGAACGGGGCGGAGTTGCCGCAGGTGGCCAGAAAGGCCAGGGAGCGCGACAGCTCCTTGAGCTGCCCGCCCACGCCCTGGCGCAGGGCGCGGTCCAGGTTGCCCATCACGACCTTCATGGACGCGGTGTGCAGCAGGCCGGACTCGTCCAGGCGGCGCAGCTCGTTCACGGCCATGGTCCCGGCGCGGTACAGCGGGGAGCTGCGGTGCGCGGCCAGCTCGCGCATCCCGTCGTCCAGGGTGCGGGCGCTCTGGAAGGCCAGCAGGTCGGCGGCGGCGGTCTTGCGCGCGCCGGACAGGGACACGAACTTGAAGATGATCATGCTCCAGCTCGCCACGGACATCAAAACGAGCAGGCCGAGCACGAATTTCACGGTCAGCGTTGCGTTGGCCATCATGGCCAGGATTCCGGTCTGAGGCACGAGTTCCATGGTCGTCCTTCCCCTTGGTGGTCGGGCCGCGCCGGGCGGCGCGGGGCTGTTCCGGGTTCAGTCTGCGGGGCCGGACGGGGTGTGCGGTCGCCCCGTCAGGGCAAGCCTTAGCAGGATTTTAGAAGTTCATAAAGCAGCGGCAGGGCGATTTCGGCGGGCGCGTCCAGGCGCACGTCCGAGACCTGCTCGTAGGCCGTGGGCCCGAGGTTGATCTCCACCACGGCCCCGCCCGCGCGCTTGACGCGCAGCGGGATGGCGTTGGCCGGGGCCACCTCGCCCGAGGTGCCGACGATCAGCACCAGGTCCGCGCCGTCCACCAGCGCCCCGCTGCCGACCATGGCCTCCATGGGGATGCCCTCGCCGAAGAAGACCACCGTGGGCCGCACCAGCCCGCCGCAGCGGCAGGTCACGGGCAGCTGGGCCGGGGTCAGCTCGTGGAAGCGGGAGTGATCCTGCTCGTCGCCGCAGCGGCGGCAGTACCAGGAGCGCAGCGAGCCGTGGAACTCCACCACCTGGCGCGAGCCCGCGCGCTGGTGCAGGCCGTCGATGTTCTGCGTCACCACGCCCGCCAGGCGGCCGTCGGCCTCCAGGGCGGCCAGGGTCTCGTGGGCCGGGTTGGGCGCGGCGGCGCGCATCATCTTCACGGCGTCCAGCAGAAATTCCCAGACCCCGCGCGGGTTCTGGGCCAGGGCCTGGACCGAGGCCACGTCCATGGGATCGAAGCGCGACCACAGCCCGCCGGGGCTGCGGAAGTCCGGGATGCCGCTGGGCACGGAGATGCCCGCGCCGGTGAAGGCCACGGCCTTTTTCGCCCGCGCCAGCAGCCGGGCCGCGCGCTCGCAGTCCGCTTGCCAGGGATGCGCCATGCCGGTCTCCTCCCCGCCGGGGCGGGGCCAGGGTCAGGGTTTGATCAGCCGCTCGACGAGGGCCCGGGAGTTGGCCTCCGCCCGCAGGACCTCCTCGCGGGACAGGCCGGCGCCCAGGGCCACGGTCAGGCGCCGCTCGGGGCCCACCAGGTCGCCGGGGGCGTGGGCGTCGTTGTTGATGACCAGCTTCGCGCCGTGGGCCCGGGCCATGGCCGCGACGTGGCCGTTGGTCAGGCTGTGGCCGCCGCGGGTGGTGATCTCCAGGTGCGTGCCGCGCTCGGCGGCCAGGGCGGCCTCCTCGGGCGTGATCAGCCCCGGGTGGGCCAGGATGTCCACCCCGGCCTCGATGGCCGCGAGGTTCGTGCCGCGCTCCACGGGCTCCACCGGGGATTCGCCGTGGACGACCACCAGCTGCGCGCCCAGCTCCCGCGCCCGGGCCGCGAGGCCCGCGATGAGCGCCGGGGGCACGTGGGTCAGCTCCACGCCGCAGAACAGGTCCAGCCCCGCATAGGGCGAATAGAGGTCCGTGACCTTGCGCACGTTGCCCAGCACCAGCTCGATGTTGGAGTGGTCGGCGTGGTCGGTCATGGCCAGGGCCGTGTATCCGGCGGCCTTGGCCCGGCGGGCCAGTTCGGCGGGAATCAGCTCGCCGTCGGAGAAGATGGTGTGGGTGTGCAGGTCGATCATCGCGGGTTCCCGTGCGCCCGGCCGTGGGCCGTCACATTTTGTATTTGCTGTCGTCGGCGGAGAATTTCTCCAAAAGCTCGTTCCACTTCTCGGCTTCGTCCGTCTTGAGCACCGGGGCCGCGCCCGGGGACTCGGCGGCGTCCTTGGCCACGTCGTCCAGCACGGACTGGGCCACGAAGATCGGGCAATGCGCGCGCAGGGCCAGGGCCACGGCGTCCGAGGGCCGCGCGTCCAGGCGGCGCTTCTCCTCGCCGACGGTCAGCTCCACCTCGGCGTAGTAGGTCCCGGCGTCCAGGCGGGTGACCTCCACGCGCGAGACCACGGCGCCCAGGGTCTCGGCCAGGTGCAGCAGCAGGTCGTGGGTCATGGGCCGGGGCAGGCTGACCTCGTTGAGCACCAGCGAGATGGCCATGGCCTCCATGGCCCCGATCCAGATGGGCAGGGTCTGCTCCTCGCTCAAATCCTTGAGGACCAGCACCGGGACGTTGGACGCCTCGTCCAGGGCCAGCCCGTACACCTTCATTTCTACCATGGCTCCGATACCGCCTCTCCCCGCAGGGAATGCTTCTTGGCCTCGGTGATCTCCACCGCGAGCAACCTGCCCGCCACGTCGCCCGCCGCCAGGGGCAGGGTCACGTTGACCACGCGCCCGCCCTCGTCGCGCCCGCGCCAGGACACGGCCCCGTCCCCGTCCTGCCGCTTGCTTTCCGACTCCAGCAGCACCACGGAGCGCAGGCCCACCCGGGCCGCGTAGGCCGCGTCGGTCAGCTCCTCCTGCAAGGCTTGCAGGCGCACCAGGCGTTCGAGCTTCTCCTCGTGGTCCACCTTGGGGGACAGGCGCACAGAGCGCGTCCCCGGCCGATCCGAATACATGAACGAGAAGCTCGACTCGTAGCGCACGCGGCGCACGGCCTCCAGGGTGGCCAGGAAATCCCCCTCGTCCTCCCCGGGGAAGCCCACGATGAGGTCCGTGGTCAGGGCGATGTCCGGTCGCGCATCGCGCAAGGCGTCCACCAGTCCCATGTACCGCGCCAGGTCGTAGCCTCTGCCCATGGCAGCCAGTATTCTATCGGAACCTGCCTGAAGGGGCAAATGCAGCGCGGGGCAGAGCTGGGGCAGATCCGCGAAGGCCCGCACCACCTCCGGCGCCAGGTCCTTGGGGTGCGAGGTGGTGAAGCGCACGCGCTCCACGCCGTCCACCGCGCAGACCGAGGCCAGCAGCTGGGCGAAGCTGGTGCCGTCGCCGTGGCGGTCCAGCCCGAAGCTGTTCACGTTCTGCCCGAGCAGCGTCACCTCGCGCACGCCGCGCCCGGCCAGGGCCCGGACCTCGGCCAGCACGTCCGCCGCCGCGCGGGACTTCTGGCGCCCGCGCACGTAGGGCACGATGCAGTAGGCGCAGAAGTTGTCGCAGCCCTGCATGATGTTCACGAAGGCCTGGCCCGGCAGGTGCGACACGGGTCCCTCCTCGGGCAGGTGCAGGCCGCGCAGGGTGAAGCCGTCCTCGAAGTCGAGCATGGCCCGGCGCTCGGCGCGGCCCTCGGCCAGGTCGTCCAGGGCCTCTGGCACGCGGGCCGTCTGGTCCGTGCCGAACACCAGGCGCACGCAGGAGAAGCGCTCGAAGAAGCCCTCTCCCACCTGCTGCGCCACGCAGCCGCCCACGGCCACGAAGCGCTCCGGGTGGCGCTCCACGTGGTGCGCCAGGCGGCCGACCAGACTGTAGACCTTCTGCTCGGGCTTCTCGCGCACGGAACAGGTGTTGACGATCAGCGCCCGGGCTTCGTCCTCGGGGGCCTCGGTCCAGCCCCGGGCCATCAGCGCCCGGCCCAGCCAGCCCGAGTCGTGGACGTTCATTTGGCAGCCGAAAGTCAGGATGTGAAACGTTTTCTCTTTGTCCGTCATGCTTTCTCGTTCGCGCCGACCGCTTCCAGCCAGCCGTGCAGCCACTCGAGGGCCAGGCGGCGCGTTTCCGTCTTGGGGATGTCGTCGTTGGTCACGCAAAATTCGGCCCGGGGGTCCTCCTCGAAGGGCACGTCCACGCCGATGACCTCGCCCAGGCCGGGGAACTCCCGGCCCGTGGCCTTGCGTTCCAGGGCCTTGGCG
>CAYUIN010000052.1:0-9544 GCA_964444695.1 uncultured Desulfocurvus sp. | reverse complement strand
AACCCGCGCCTGGTCGGCCTGAACCCGTTCCTGTACCGCGACGAGGCCCAGTTCGAGGAGACCTACGGCAAGCACTTCGAGATCAAGGTCGGCCTGGACGAGTTCGACCTGCTGCCGGTGTTCCAGTCCTGGTACTACCTGCGCGGTCAGAAGCGCGACGCCGAGCCCGCCCGGCGCCTGGTCTTCCCGCTGTCCGTGCCCGAGGCCGCCCAGGCCCCGGCCCTGGCCGAGGACCCGGCAAACGCCCGGGAACTGCTGGCCGAGACCGTGGACATCTGGTCCGCGTACACCGCCGCCATCCCCGACGAGGAGCCCTTCCCGGGCGAGAAGTACCCCAACGAGCAGATCGTGCGCTTTTTGGCCACCTGGCGGCGGCGCGAGCGCGGGGACTACTTCGTGGCCAGCATCGGCAACGAGGACGAGGACGCCACCGTGCGCGGCATGAAGGCCCTGGAGATCAACCCCCTGAACCCGGTGCACCTGGAGGCCATGCAGGCCTTCGGCTACGAGCCGCACTGCGTGGGCTACGCGCCCCGGACCCTGGAGGTCGTGACCAAGGGGCTGGACTCCATGGGCCTGGCCGGAGGGGCCGTGGTGGACGCCTGGGACGGCGTGACCCTGCCCTACGCCGACGCGACCTTCTCGGCCGTGGTCTCGGCCAAGGCCGCGTACTACCAGCCCAACCAGCGCGAGTTCGCGGCCGAGACGGCCCGCGTGGTGCGCCCCGGCGGCGAGATATTCCTGTGCTACCTCTCGCCCCGGCACGGCTACTGCCGCTGGCTGGAGCCCGTGTCGGGCAACGTGTTCCGCTTCACGGCGGAGCATCCCAACAAGGCCCTGGTCGGGGCCAGCGTGGTCCTGGCCTCGCCGGAGGCGCTGACCGAGCTGTGGTCGCCGTATTTCGAGATGCGGGTGGGGAACTTCGAGTTCAGCACCTACAAGGTGTTCTCGTCGTTCAACGTGGTCACCGGCAGGCGCCGGTAAAGCCCCAAGGAGGCGTCATGACGCACGAGATGGACAGACCGTTTTTGGTGGGCGAGCGCATCTACATGCGCCCGCTGGAGGTGGCCGACGTCACCGACGAGTACCTGCACTGGATGAACGACGTGGAGCTGGCCAAATACATCCCGGCCATGACCTTCCCCGGCACGCGCGCGGCCGTGGAGGAGTACGTGGCCCGCGAGGCGCGCAACCCGGCCACGGTGTTCCTGGCGATCATCGAGAAGGACACGGGCAGACACGTCGGCAACATCAAGCTCGGGCCCATCAGCTGGGTGGACCGCAACGCCGAGTACGGCCGCCTGCTGGGCGACGTGGCCGCGCGCTCCAAGGGCTACGGCTCCGAGGCCGTGCGCATGATCCTGCGCTACGCCTTCGAGGTCCTGAACCTGCACAAGGTGTTCGCCACCTGCCTGGCCAGCAACAAGGCCGCCATCCGCTCCAACGAGAAGAACGGCCTGTCCGTGGAGGCGACCATCAAGGAGAAGCGGTACGTGGAAGGGCACTACGAGGACGTGGTCTACATGGGCATCAACAAGCCGACCTACCTGGACCGCAAGGACCAGGGAAAGGTCTAGGCGCGAGGCGATGTTCGAGCGAATCGAGTTCTTCGGCCTGACGCGCAGGCGCGTGGCGGTCTTCGTGGGCGTGACCGTGGCGGCGGCCTTTTTCGAGGGCTTCGGCATGGCCATGTTCCTGCCCGTGCTGGAATACATCGAGAAGGGCCAGAACCTGGACGTGCTGCGGGGCAAATCCCAAATGTGGGACCGGCTCATCGAGACCTTCGCCCTGGTGGACGTGCCGCTGACCCTGGCCTCGCTGCTGGCCGTGGCCATCGTCCTGATGCTGCTGCGCGTGGTCTTCATCTACCTGCGCCAGATCTACACGGCCTGGCTCTCGCAGGAGATCCTGCACGTCACGCGGTCCAACCTCTTCGACGGCTACATGGGCATGGACTACGGCGCCATGGGCGACCTGTCCAGCGGCGGGATCATCAACGTCCTGACCACCGAGGCCCAGCGCGCCGGGGGCAGCTTCGGCTCGCTGTTCGCCCTGATCTCCAACCTGGTGGTCATCGCGGGCTTCTTCGCGGTCCTGCTCTGGCTGTCCGTGCCGCTGACGCTTCTGGCCGTGGGCTTCATCGGCCTGGCCGGGGCCGTGGTGGCGTACTACGTGCGCCACACCCGGCGCTACAGCCAGCAGGCCACCGGGGCCAACGACCGCTATTCGCGCATGGCCCTGGAACGCCTGGGCGCCTTCCGCCTGGTGAAGCTCACGGCCACCGGGCAGCGCGAGGCCGGGAACCTGCGCGAGGCCTCGGGCGAGGTGCGCGACCTGATGTATTGGCTGTCGCGGATCATCGCCAGCGTGGACCTGATCATGGAGCCGCTGGTGCTGCTGGCGGGCGGGGCCATTCTGTACCTGGCGGTGACGGTCTTCGGCATGAGCCTGTCCCAGGTGGGCCTGTTCGTGCTGATCCTGCTGCGGCTGTTGCCCCTGGCCAAGGAGGCCATGCGCTCGCGCCAGTCCTGGCAGTCCTGCACGGGCAGCCTGGACGCGGTGCTGCGGGGGCACGAGCAGAGCCTCACCGCCCGGGAGGCGGCGGGCGGCGGGCGGCCCTTCACGGGGCTGACCCAGGGCATCCGCCTGGAACATGTGAGCTTCGCCTACCCCGGGGCCGAGGCCCAGGCGCTGACGGACGTCAGCCTGGACATCCCGGCGGGCAAGGTCACGGCCCTGGTGGGCCCGTCGGGCGCGGGCAAGACGACCCTGGCCGACCTGATCCCCCGCTTGCGCGTGCCCCAGTCCGGGCGCATGCTCTACGACGGGGTGGACGGCGCCGAATACGACCTGGCCTCCCTGCGCCGGGGCATGGCCTTCGTCTCCCAGGACGCGGCCATCCTGGACGACACCGTGGCCGCCAACCTGCGCTTCGCCCGGCCCGACGCCGACGAGGACGCCATCTGGCTGGCCCTGGAACGGGCGCGGGCGGCGGAGTTCGTGCGTTCCCTGCCCGAGGGCCTGGACACCCGCCTGGGCGAGCGCGGCACGCGCCTGTCCGGCGGGCAGAAGCAGCGCCTGTCCCTGGCGCGGGCGCTGCTCCAGGGCACGGGCGTGCTGATTTTGGACGAACCCACCAGCGCCCTGGACTCCGAGACCGAGCGCGACATCCAGCGGGCCATCGACGGCCTGCGCGAGGCGGGCGGCACGACCATCGTGATCATCGCCCACCGCCTGTCCACCATCCGCGGCGCGGACCAGATCGCCGTGCTCACCGACGGGCGGGTCACGGAGCAGGGCTCCCACGCGGAGCTGCTGGTTTCCGAGGAATGGTACAGCCGCGTCTCGGGCATGCAGTCCGCGAGCGGACAAGGGGAGTAGGACGGCATGGAACTCAAGGGAAAGAAGATACTCGTCACCGGCGCGGACGGCTTCATCGGCTCGCACCTGACCGAGGAGCTGGTCCGCCGGGGCCACGACGTGCGGGCCTTCGTGCTCTACAATTCCTTCAACTCCTGGGGCTGGCTGGACCACAGCGAGCCGGAGCTGAAAAAGAGCCTGGACGTGTTCGCCGGGGACGTGCGCGACCCGAACGGCGTGCGCACCGCCATGCGCGGCTGCGACGTGGTCCTGCACCTGGCGGCGCTCATCGCCATCCCCTATTCGTACCACTCGCCGGACACGTACGTGGACACCAACGTCAAGGGCACGCTGAACGTGGTGCAGGCCGCCAGGGACCTGGAGGTGGAGCGCGCGGTGGTGACCTCCACCAGCGAGGTCTACGGCACGGCGCGCTACGTGCCCATCGACGAGGAGCACCCGCTCCAGGGCCAGAGCCCGTACTCGGCCTCCAAGATCGGCGCGGACCAGATCGCCCTGTCCTTCTACCGCTCCTTCGAGACGCCGGTGACGGTCATCCGCCCGTTCAACACCTACGGCCCGCGCCAGAGCGCCCGGGCCGTGATCCCCACGGTGATCACCCAGATCAAGGCCGGGGCCCGGACGCTCAAGCTCGGGGCCATGCATCCCACGCGGGACTTCAACTACGTCCTGGACACCGTGCGCGGCTTCCTGGCCGTGGCCGAGGCCGACGCCGCCGTGGGCGAGGTGGTCAACGTGGGCAGCAGCTTCGAGGTCAGCATCGGCGACACCGTGCGCCTGATCGCCGAGGTCATGGGCGCCGAGGTGGAGATTTCCTGCGACGCCGAGCGGCTGCGCCCGGAAAAGAGCGAGGTGGAGCGCCTGTACGCGGGCACGGACAAGGTCCGCGCGCTCACCGGCTGGGCCCCGGAGTTCGGCGGGCTGGACGGCTTTAGGCGCGGCCTGGGGCTGACGGCCGAATGGTTCTGCGACCCGGAGCACCTGAAGATGTATAAGGCCGATATTTATAATATATAGGATGTGATGATGGCCAAGATGGAAAGTTCCCGCGAACCGGGGGCGCACTACGTCCCGCACAACCGGCCCTCCTTCGGCGAGGACGCGGCCCAGGCCGTGGCCCGCGCCGCCCGCGAGGGGTACTGGTCCGGCGGGCCCCTGGTGGGCCGGTTCGAGGAGCGCCTGGCCGCGCTGACCGGCAGGCGGCACGCGGTGTGCGTGGCCTCGGGCTACACGGCGCTGCGCCTGGGGCTGATGGCCCTGGGCGTGGGCGCCGGGGACGAGGTCGTCGTCCCCGCCTACAGCTGCGTGGCCCTGCCGGACGCGGTGCTGGCCCTGGGCGCCGTGCCGGTGCCCGTGGACGTGCTCCCGGGCGAGTGGACCATCGATCCGGCCCTGGTCCGCGCGGCGCTGACCCGCCGCACCAGGGCCGTCGTCGCCGTCCACCTCTTCGGCGCCCCGGCACGGATGCCCGAGCTGCTCCAGGCGGGGCCGCCGGTGGTCGAGGACTGCGCCCACGCCCTGGGCGCCAGGACCGAGATGGGCACCTTCGGCGCCATGGGCGCCATGGCCATCAGCTCGTTCTACACCACGAAACTCCTGGCCAGCGCCAAGGGCGGGGTCGTCTTGACCGACGCCGCCGAGGCCGCCGACGTCGTGCGTTCCAGCCGGCACTACCTCGGCCACCCGCCCAGCGCCCTGTTGCAGAACGACGTGATGACCGACATCGAGGCCTCCCTCGGCCTGTGCACCCTGGACGGGCTGGACGCGATGCTCGCCCGGCGCGAGGAACTGGCCGGGCGCTACGCCGCCGCCCTGGCGGACCTGGAGGACGCCGGGCTGCTGCGCCTGCCCGTGCGCACCCCGGGCCGCATCTGGTACCGGTTCGTGGTGGAGCTGCGCGGGGCCACGGTGCGCGAGGTCGCCCCGGCCATGCACGAGCGGGGCGTCGGGGTCACGGGCCCGGTGGAGTCCTGGCCGGACGCGGGCGGGCGGAGCTTCCCGGTGTGCGAGACGGCGCACCGCGCGCTGCTTTCCCTGCCGCTGTATCCGGGCCTGACGGACGACGAGCAGCAGCGGACCGTGCGCGCCCTGCGGGAGGTCCTGTCATGACCCGGGTCGCCAGCCACCAGTCGCAATACATCCCCTGGCCGCCGTATTTCAGGAAGATCCAGGCCGTGGACGTGTTCGTGCTCATGGACACGGTCCAGTACCAGAAGGGCGGGCTGCAAAACCGCAACAAGATCCGCGGCAAGGACGACGCCTTTTGGCTGACCGTCCCGGTCACTGGGGTCTTCCCCTCGCCCATCCGCGAGATGCGGCCCAAGGACCAGCACTGGAGGCGCAAGCACCTGGAGGCGCTGCGCCAGAGCTACGGCCGCTCCCCGTACTGGGAGGCCTACGGCGAGGAGCTGGCCGCGATCTACGACCGCGACTACGAGCTGCTGGTGGACGTCAACCGGGCCATCCTGCTGTACGTCATCGGGCTGCTGGAGATCGACACGCGGATCGTGGACCTCTCGGACCTGGAAACCTCCGGGGCCAAGACGGACCTGCTGGTGTCCCTGACCGGCGCCGTGGGCGGCTCGGTCTACGTGAGCGGGCCGGGGGCGCGGCAGTACATCGTGGAAGAGACCTTTACCGAACACGGGCTGGGCCTGGAATTCCTGCCTTCGGTGGCTCCGGAGTACACCCAGATGCACGGCGAATTCATCGGCGGCCTGTCGATGCTGGACATGCTGTTCAACGTTCCGCTGGACACGATCAAAGACTACGTCAGGGGGCTGTGATGGTGCAGTGCGCGTTGGAGACCAACTGCGGCGTCTGGGACGCCATCTACAGCGGCCGGGCGTGCGGGCCGCGTTTCCCGGACACCGGCTTCGTCTCCGTGTTCGAGGCGCAGACCGGCGGGGCCGGGCCGCTGCGGGTGCTGGACTACGGGTTCGGCGGCGCGGCGAACATGATGCACCTGCTGCGCCGGGGCCACGAGGTCAGCGGCGTGGAGATCAGCCGGGCCTGCATCGAGGCTGCGCGGACCATGGCCGCCTCCTGCGGCTTTGCCCCGGACCTGCGCTACTACGAGGGCGGCGCGCTGCCCTTCCCGGACGACGCCTTCGACGTGGTTTCGGCCTGGCTGGTCCTGGGCTACAACACTTGGCAGACCCTGGAGACCGCCGTGCGCGAGATCGAGCGGGTGCTGCGCCCCGGCGGGCTGTTCATCGGGACCATGACCGCCCCCGACGACATCACCCCGGTGCTGGGCAAGGCCCTGGGGGACGCGACGTTCGTGTCCACCATGCCCGGGCAGGCCGAGGCGGTGGTCCTGGCCCCCGAGCGCGCGGAGCTGGGCCGCTGCTTCCCCGGGCGCGCGCTGCGCGTGGGCGGGTTCAGTCACGCCCTGGACGGCTGGCACGGGCACCACTGGATCGTGACCTACGACCTCCCCGGCGACGGCGCGCCCGTCGCGCCCGCCCAGGCGGAGGGCGGCGCGGGCGAGGACCCGGCGGCCCTGTATCCCGAGGACAATTTCGTGCGCCTCGCGCACCGGCAGCTGCCCGCGGACCGTTACCCGAACCTGGTCTGCCTGGGCGGGGCCATGGCGCCCGAGGCCCTGTGCCTGGCGGGCAAGGGGCATGCGGTGACGCTGCTGGACCCCGACCCCCGGGGCCTGGGCGAAACCCCGCGCGGGCGCTGCCTCGTGGAGTCCGGGCTCGGGCTGCGCCCCTGGCGGCCCGGGCGGAAGGACGCGGCGCCGGAGCCGTGCGACGGCGTCGTCGCCTGGCTGACCCTGCCCCGGGAGCCGGGCCCGCTCAGCGAGGCGGTGCGGGAGCTGGAGGCGGCCCTGAAACCGGGCGGCGTGTTCCTGGCCGCCCTGGACGCGGGCGCGGCGCAGTCGTACCCGGGCGGGCCGCAGGCCCTGTTCCCGGGCGGGGAGCTGGCCCTGGGCTCGTTCGAATTCAGCTACGGAGAAACCGTGAAGAACTATCTGGTGGTGCGCCATGTCCGTGCATGACGGCCTGCTGGCCGAGGCCGGGGGCAGGATCAAGGTCTTCGCCCTGACGGGCATCCGTTCCGAATACGACCTGCTGCATCCCGTCCTGGCGGCGATGCGCGAGGACCCGGCCTTCGAGGTCGGCGTCCTGGCCTGCGCGGCGCACCTCTCGCCGCTGCACGGCTATTCCGTGCGCCACATCCGCGACGACGGCTTCCGGATCGTGGCCGAGATCGAGTCGCTGCTGTACACCGATTCCGAGCCGGGCCGCGTGCGTTCGCTGGGCATCCTGCTCTCCGGGCTGGCCCAGGCGCTGTCCGCCGAGCGGCCGGACCTGCTGCTGGTGCTGGGCGACCGCGAGGAGGCCCTGGCCGGGGCCATCGCCGGGAGCTACCTGCGCATCCCCGTGGCGCACCTGGCCGCCGGGGACAACACCCACCCCGTGGGCGGCAACGTGGACGAGGAGGTGCGCCACGCCATCACCAAGCTGAGCCACGTGTTCTTCACCATGAACGAGGAGCATTCGCGGCGCGTGGTGGGCCTGGGGGAGAACCCCGAGCTGGTGTTCACGGTGGGCAACACGGGCCTGGACAGGCTGCGCGTGGACAAGGGCGTGCCCCGCGAGGAGCTGGCCCGGATCCTGGGGCCGGACGTCCTGGGCGAGTACATGGTCTGCATCCACCACTCCCTGAACTCCGAGCCCGGCAACGCGGGCCGCGAGATCCGGCTGGTGCTGGACGCCTGCTGCGCCACGGGCCTGCCCGTGTTCGTGGGCGCGCCGAACACGGACCCCGGCTCCGGGGACATCCGCGAGGTCATCGCCTCCTTTGCCGCGCAGGGCAAGATCCGCCAGTACTCGAACCTGCCCCGCAGGGAGTTCACCTCGCTGCTGGTCCACGCCCGCTGCCTGGTGGGCAACTCCTCCCTGGGGCTGCACGAGGCGCCGTTTCTGGGGCTCGCGGCGGTCAACGTCGGGCAGCGCCAGCGCGGGCGCATCCACGGCCCGAACGTGCTTTTCGTGGACGCCGAGCCCGGGGCGGTGTCCGGGGCCATCGACAAGGCGCTGCACGACGAGGCCTTCCTGCGCCAGGTGCGCGAGTCGGATTGCCCCTACGGCGACGGGCACTCCGCCGCCAGGGTCATCGAGGCCGTCAAGGGCCTTCCCCGCAGGGAAGCGCTGTTGGCCAAGCAAATAACACTGTGATCGCGAGGTGGGCATGAAGCGCATAGCGGTGGTCGCCCCCCATCCGGACGACGAGGTCCTGGGCTGCGGCGGAAGTCTGTTGAAGCATCGCGGCGAAGGCGCCGAGCTGCATTGGATCATCGTCACGACCATGGCCCCGGGCCAGGGCTACGACGAGCAGAGGATGGCCGCCCGGGAGGCCGAGATCGAGACCGTGGCCCGGCGCCTGGGCTTCGCCTCGGTGACCCGGCTGGGGTTCCCCACGGCGACCCTGGGCGACGACTGCCTGGGCGAGCTGGTGGCCCGCCTCGGGGACGCGCTGCGGACCTCGCGGGCCCAGTGGGTCTACGGCCCCCACGGCGGGGACGTCCACTCCGACCACCGGGTCGTGTTCGAGGCCGTGCAGTCCTGCTGCAAGCGCTTCCGCAACCCCTGGGTGGAGCGGGTCCTGAGCTACGAGGCCGTGTCCGAGACGGAGCAGGGCCTCGTGGCCTCTGCGGCCTTCACGCCCAACGTGTTCGTGGACGTCAGCGCGCAGCTCGAGGAGAAGATCGCGATCATGGAATGCTACGCGGGCGAGCTGGGCGAGTTCCCGTTCCCCAGGAGCGCGCAGGGGCTGCGGGCCCTGGCCGCCTATCGGGGGATGACGGTGGGCGTGCCCGCCGCCGAGGCCTTCATGCTGCTCAGGGAGGTCATGTGATGGGTTCCGAGGTGTTCATCATCGCCGAGGCGGGCGTGAACCACAACGGCTCGCTGGCCATGGCCCTGGAGCTGGTGGAGGCGGCCGCCCGGGCCGGGGCGGACGCGGTCAAGTTCCAGACCTTCAAGGCCGAGCGGCTGGTGGTCCGCAAGGCGCCCAAGGCGGAGTACCAGAAGCGCTCCACGGGCAGCGACGAGGGGCAGTTCGAGATGCTCCGGGCGCTGGAACTGGGCGCCGGGGACTTCAGGACCCTGGCCGCGCGCTGCCGCGACCTGGGTATCGAATTCATGTC
>CAYUIN010000051.1:0-9550 GCA_964444695.1 uncultured Desulfocurvus sp. | reverse complement strand
CAGCGCTCGGCGCCCGGCTCGGACACGGCCAGGTCCGCCAGGATGCGCAGCACCTTGGGCAGTTCGAGAAGTTGCCGGGAACGGGATTGCATCGGGGGCGTTTCGTCCTAGGCGCCGAGTTTGGCCCGCACCAGGGCGGACAGGGCCTTGCCGTCCACACGGCCCTTGTAGGCCGCGGTGATGGCGCCCATGACGCGCCCCATGTCCTTCATGCCCGCGGCGCCCAGCTCGGCGATGGTGGCGTCCACCAGGGCCTCGGTCTGCTCGGCGGTCAGGGGCTCGGGCAGGTAGCCGCCCAGGACGGCCAGTTCGGCCTCCTCGCGCGCGGCCAGGTCCTCGCGCCCGGCGGCGCGGAACTGCTCGATGGACTCCTTGCGCTGCTTGACCTGGCGCAACACCGTCTCCAGGACCTCGCCGTCCTCGGGCTCGCGGCGCAGCTCGACGGCAAGGTTCTTGAGCGCGGTCTTGAGCATCCGCAGCACGCTGACCTCGATCTCGCGCTTGGCCTTGTAGGCGGCGATGAAGTCGCCTTCGATCCTGCTTTGCAGAGCAGACATGGTCGCACCCCCCGGGGGAGTTCCGGCCCGGGCGCCGGAACGGAAAAAAATGCGGCGCGGAACGGTGGGTCCGTCCCGCGCGCACCTATGGTCGCAGCTCGTGGGCGGCCGAAAGGCCGCGCCCTCAGGCGCTTAACCCACGTTCATCTTGCGAATTTTCTTCAGCATACGCTTCCTCGCGGCGGCGCGTTTCTTCTTGCGCTGCACGCTGGGCTTCTCGTAGTGCTGACGCTTCTTCAGCTCGGACAGCAGTCCGGACTTCTCGACCTGCTTCTTGAAACGACGCAGGGCGATATCGAAGATCTCGTTGTCTTCCAGGAGCACTCCAGGCAAATGAATCACCTCCCTTGAATCCACTCGCGGGCGGTCGGGCCGCCGCGTGGAGAAGACAGATTGTCTAACCCAAGAGTTTAACCGAAATCAAGAAAAAAAACCGAATTTCCCCGCTGCACGCCGCCGCGCGCCCGGGGCGACGCGCCCCGTGCCGCCCAAATTCTTCCGCGCCTGTTGCATTTTGCCAGCGTTTCCGGCTAGATTGAAATAAATCCCCTCCTGCCCACGGAGCCCCGCATGCAGCACACGCCGCCACACGACCACGACCATCGGCCCGCCGCCTTCCCGCGGTCCTGGCTGATGTTCGCCGTGGTGGCGGCCATCGCCGCGAGCCTGCTGGGCATCGCCCGCTATTCCCAGGTCTCGGCGGACAGGCTGACGCGCCGCTACACCATCATCACCTACGAGGCCATGGCCATCCGCCAGCAGATCACGGAGGCCCACCTGTGGTTCGAGGAGCTCCTCTCCGGCGACGAAGCCGAGGACGTGAACCGGGTCTGGCTGCTGCTGGACGGCTCCATGCTGCGCGCCATGGAGCTCATGGAAGGCCGCCGGGGCGCGGACGGCGCCCTGGAGTTCCGGCCCCTGGGCGACGCGGGCATCCGCGCCTCGCTCGGGCGGGTGGTGGAGTCCCTGGCGCAGTTCCGCGAGCTGGCCATGATCCGCTGGGAGGAACGCCTGAACGGGCCCATGGGCGCCGGATCGCCCCTGGACGCCGAGCAGGACGAGGCCTTCGAACTGCTCATGGCGCGCACGGAGGCCATGCAGCAGAAGATCATCTCGCACACCGACCGCCAACGCTCGGCCATGCGCCTGTCGCAGAACGTGATGATGGCGGCGATCCTCGTGCTTTCCGTGCTGCTGGCCCTGGTGCTGCACCGCTTCCTTTCCGCCCAGGAGCGGGACCGGCGCAGCCTGGCCCGGAGCAGGCGGCGGCTGGCGACCATCCTGAACACCCTGGGCGAGGCCGTGTTGAGCCTGGACGCCCAGGGCGCCGTGCTGCTCATGAACCCCGCCGCCGAGGCCCTCACGGGACTCAGCGCCGACGAGGCCCGGGGGCGCCCCCTGGCCGAGGTGGTGCGCCTGCGCCGGCCGGACACGGACGAGCCCGTGGACGCCGCCAGCCAGACTCCGGGATGCGCGGCGGCCATGGCCGATCCCAGGGGCATGGTGCTCCTGGCGCGCGACGGGACCCGGCGCCGGGTCTCCGCCTGCCTGACCCCGGCCGAGACGGACCAGGACGCGGGCCCGGAGCAGGTCCCGGAGGCCGCCGCCGTGCTCGTCCTGCAGGACATCGCCCAGCGCATCCGCATGGAGGAACTGCTGGCCCAGTCCGACAAGATGCTCTCCGTGGGCGGGCTGGCCTCGGGCATGGCGCACGAGATCAACAACCCCCTGGCGGGCATCCTGCAAAGCGCGCAGAACATCGAACGCCGCGTGCTGGAGGACACGCCCGCCAACCGCGAGGCCGCGCAGCGGGCGGGCTGCGGCCTGGACGCCATCCGCGCCTACTGCGAAGAGCGCAAGGTGGGCCGGATGATCACCGGCATCCGCGACCTCGCGCAGCGGGCGGCGGACATCGTGGCCGCCCTGCTGGAATTCAGCCACGACGGCAGCGGCGAACGCAGCGAGCACGACCTGCGCGCCCTGGCCGCCGAGGCCCTGGAACTGGCGGGGCGCGACCAGGTCCACGGCGCACGCCGCGCCGCGCAGCGCTGGCAGTTCATCAACGAAATCGGCCCCGAACCGCTGCCCGTGCGCTGCTCGGCCCCGGAGATCCGCCAGGCCCTGTTCAACGTGCTGCGCAACGCGGCCCAGGCCGCCGCGCGCGGCGGGGGCGGCCCCGTGACCGTGCGCACCGGCCGCCAGGGCGGCTCGGCCTTCGTGGAGGTCGTGGACCAGGGCCCGGGCATGAGCGAGGAGGTCCGGCGCCGGGCCACGGAACCCTTCTTCACCACCCTGCCCCCGGACCAGGGACGCGGCCTGGGCCTGGCCGTGGCCTACTTCATCGTGAGCCGCAACCACGGCGGGGGCTTGGAGATCGAGTCCTCCCCCGGGCGCGGCGCCACGGTCCGCATCCTGCTGCCCGGGGCCTGAGCGGTCCGGCACATGGCGCAAAAAAGCCCGGTCTCCAAAGGAGACCGGGCTTCGCTCTACCTGTACGGAATAGCCTAGTGGCCGTGTCCGGCTTTGGGCTTGACCAGAGTCTCAACGTAGGACTTGGCCACCACGAAACCGACGGCGAGGCCCAGGACCCCGAGGACCAGGTACAGGACGCCGAAGAAGACCACGTGGTCCGGCATCCACCAGGGCAGGTCCCAGGGAAGCGAGCTGTGCAGAGTTTCACCGTGAATCATGACGCTCTCCCTCGGGCCTTACTTGACGGCGTCCTTGAGGAGCTTGCCGGGGCGGAACTTGACGACCTTGGTGGCGGGAATCTTGATCTTGGCGCCGGTGCGCGGGTTGCGGCCGGTGCGGGCCTTGCGCTCCTCGACGACGAAGGTTCCGAAACCGGTCAGGGTCAGCTTGCCGTCCTTGACCAGAGTCGCCTCAACGGTCTCCAGGAAGGCGTTCAGCGCGCGCTCGGCGTTCGCTTTGGTGATATTCGCCTTCTCCGCGATCTTTACGACCAAATCAGCCTTAGTCATCAGTCCTTTCCTCCTCTAAAGTTGGAAACAAACTCCCCAAAAAACGTACCGACTATGTCACATGCCCGCATCATGATCACGACTTGGGCCAAGTGGCGAGATTTCTCCCCGGACCTGACGGGAAACGGCGGCGAACCGGCGCAGCGCGCGTCTTCCCTTGTCTATCGGCCTCTCAGTCGCCTTAAAGCAAACGGAAGCCCATGTCCAGCGCTTTGGGAAAAAAAACCGCATGGTTCCTGCCTTTGCGGGGCTCTCGGACCCCCTCGGCAAGCTCCGCACTGACATTGGCGTGAAGAACCTTCCGTGTCAAGCCTCAAGATTGATTTTTGCAAGGGATGACAAGGTCTGAAAGTGTTTCGGGGCCAAATTCTCGGGTCTGGAGGCCAGGTTCAGGCCCTCGGACTCGAGATAGGCGACCATTTTATCGTTAAGCAATGATTTCAATGTGTTGCCGAGTTGCTTGCGCCGTTTTTGAAAACACAGGTGCACCAGCGCCGCCAGAGCCCGCGAAGAAAATTCGCCGCGCTCGGCCAGCGGCTCGAAAACCAGCACCGCCGAGTCCACCTTGGGCCGGGGAATGAAGGCCCCGGGGCCCACGGTGAACGCCATGCGCACCGAGACGAAACTCTGGACCCAGACCGTGAGCCCGCCGTAGTCCGACCCGCCGGGCCGGGCCGCCAGCCGCTGCCCCACTTCCTTCTGGACCATGAACACCGCCCGGGACATCCCCGCGCAGCGCGAGAACAGCTCCCACATCAGCGGCGAGGCCACGTTGTACGGCAGGTTGCCGATGATCTTCCAGCCGCCCGCCGGGGCCAGGCGCTCCCAGCGCACGGTCAGGGCGTCGGCGGCCAGGGGGCGCACCCCGGGGCACTTGGCGGGCAGTTCCAGGGCCAGGTCCAGGTCGCGCTCCACGGCGGCGTACAGACCGGGCCCGGCCTCGGCGATGATTCCGGACAGGGCCCCGTGCCCCGGGCCGATTTCCAGCACCCGGTCCCCGGGCTCGATGCCCAGGGCCGCCACGATGCGGGCGCACACGCCCCTGTCGTGCAGGAAATGCTGGCCGAAACGCTTCTTGGCGTAGCGCCCGAAGCGCGGTTCCCCGCCCTGACGGCTCACGCGGCACCTCCCGCAGCTTGGCTCAAAGTCGTTCGCATATCGCCACATTAAAAAAAGGTGAGAGAATTTCAAGGCCCTTTCGGACCGCCGCGCGGCCCCCGGATCAGCTCAGGCGGGTGCGCTTGCGCAACAGGCGCAGGGCGCGGCGCTTGCGGTAGCGCAGCACGGCCTTGCGGGTCAGGAAATAGGTCGCCACGGCCGAGGGCAGGCCCATCATCGCCCCGGCCAGGAGCATGACCTTGAAGCAGGCCAGCAGCTCCTTGCCGAAGGTGGTGAACTCGGTGACGTTGAACGTCTTGAGCATGGCGCCGAACTGGTCCAGCTCCATGGTCGGCACGTGCCAGGGCACCACCGCCCGGCCCACGACGTACAGGAAATAGTAGAACGGCACCCAGTTGAAGGGGTTGGAGATCCAGGTGCCCATGAAGCCCACCACCGGGTTGCCCCGAAGGGGCAGGCAGAGGATCACGGTCAGCGCCGTCTGCAACGGGACGATGGGCAGAAACCCGGCGAAGATGCCCACGGCCAGGCCCATGGCGATGGAGTACGGCGTAGCGTTCGTGCGCATCACGCGCAGGTACTGGTAGCGCATCCAGCGCTTGGCGCGCAGCCATAGGGTCTTGTTCGGTCGTGCCATCGCTACGTCTGGTGTTCGGGTGCCGCTGGGTCGAGTCTAGCCCAGAACGTCGAACCTGGCGAACTGCATCACCAGCCCCGCCCTGCCCTGGGTGGAGGACCGCAGGTCCGTGGAGAAGCCGAAGAGTTGGCGCAGCGGCGTCAGGGCCTGCACGACCTTCTGCCCGGCCCTGTCGAACATGTTGTCGATCTTGGCGCCCTTGGCGCCCAAAAGCCCGATGACGTCGCCCACGAATTCCTCGGGCACGCCGATCTCCACGCGCATGATGGGTTCCAGCAGCACGGGGTCTGCGGCGGCCAGGGCCTGCTTCACGGCGCCCGCCACGGCCATCCTGTAGCCCACGGCGCTGGACTGGGCCTCGCGGCGCATCTCGGTGACGGTGACGCGCACGTCGGCCACGGGGTAGCCCTTCAGCACGCCGGATTGCAGGCTGTCCTCCACACCGTCGGCCACGGCCTGGATCCAGTCCGCGGGCCAGCCCGTTGTCTCGAAGCCGAAGACCACGTCGCGGCCCTTGTCCCGCGCGCGGGGCTCCACGCTCACGGCCACCCAGCCCTGGTGGCGCACGTCGCCCAGCTCGCGGTCGAACTCGCCGCTGCCCGCGCCGGGGCCGCGCACCGTCTCCTGATAGACCACCTGCGGCCTGCCCGCGCGCGGGTCCACGCCGTATTCGCGGCGGATGCGGTCCAGCACCACTTCCAGGTGCAGCTCGCCCATGCCGGAGACGATGAGCTGGTCCGTGCCCTCGTCGCGCCGGGCGTCCAGGGTCGGGTCCTCCAGCAGCATCTTCTGGAGCACCTCTTCGAGCTTGTCGGCCTCGGCGGAGTTGCGCGGCTCCAGCGCCAGGGAGATCACGGGCTTGTAGGCGTCGATGTGTTCCAGGATCAGCGGGGCCTCGGGATCGCACAGGGTGTCGCCGGTGCGGGCGTACTTCATCCCGGCGACGGCGACGATCTCGCCCGCGAAGGCGTGGTCGGCCTTCTCCTTGCGCCCGGCGTGCATCCGGAACAGGCGGGCGATGCGCTCCTCCTGCTTCTGGGTGGCGTTGTACACGGCCTGCCCGGCCTCCAGGACGCCGGAATACACGCGCATCAGGACCAGCTTGCGCCCGGTCTCCATGCTGACCTTGAAGGCCAGGGCGGCGGTGCGCCCGCGCGGGTCGGATTCCAGGCGCACGCGCTGCTTGCTCACGGGGTCCGTGCCTTCCTGGCCGGGTACGTCCGCCGGGCTGGGCAGGTAGGCGCAGACGCCGTCCAGCACGGGCTGCACGCCGATGTTGCGCAGGGCCGAGCCGCTGAACACGGGCACCAGGGACAGGGACAGGGTCGCGCGGCGCACGGCGGCCCGGATGGCCTCCGGCGCCGGCTCCTCGCCGCCCAGGTAGTGCTCCAGAAATTCCTCGTCGGCCTCGGCCAGGGTCTCCAGCATCCGCGTGCGCCAGGTCTCGGCGTAGGCGGCGTCGGCGTCGTCCAGGGCCAGGGTCTCGTAGGTCGTGCCGCTGTCGGCCTGGTTGAAGACCAGGCGGCGCATGGCCACCAGGTCGATGACGCCCTGGAACTCCTGCCCGGAGCCCACGGGCACCACCAGCGGCAGCGGGACCACGTTCAGCTTGGCGCCCATGGCGTCCAGCACGGCTTCGAAATCCGCGCCCGGGCGGTCCATCTTGTTCACGAAGGCCAGCTTGGGGACGTGGTAGCGGGCGCTCTGGCGCCAGACGGTCTCCGACTGGGGCTCCACCCCGCCCACGGCGCAGAACACGCCCACGGCGCCGTCCAGCACGCGCAGCGAGCGCTCCACCTCGATGGTGAAGTCCACGTGGCCCGGGGTGTCGATGATGTTGATGGTCGAGCCGCCCCACTGGCAGGTGGTGCAGGCGCTGCCGATGGTGATGCCGCGCTCCTGCTCCTCGGGCATGAAGTCCATGGTCGCGGTGCCGTCGTGGACCTCGCCCATGCGGTGGATGCGCCCGGAATAGAACAGGATGCGCTCGGTGAGCGTGGTCTTGCCCGCGTCGATGTGGGCGATGATGCCGATGTTGCGCAGCGAGCGCAGGAAATCTTTCGGAATCGCGGGCTTTTTGCTCATGTGCAGTCCTTGCGTGGGGTCCTTGCCGAAGTCGGGGCGGGGCTCAGGAGCCCGCGTCCAGCAGCGCCAGGTGCGCGCTGCGGAAGAAATCCGTGGCCAGCCCGGGCCAGGCCCAGCAGCCTTCCTGCCCAGGCCCGAGGACCAGGCGCGCCGCGCCTGCGGCCTCGTCCAGGCGGGCGGCGGGCACGTACAGCGCCGCGTGGCCCGCGCCGAGCATGGCCTCGAACCCGCCGCGCGCGCGCGCGCACTGCGGCGGCAGCCCGGGCACGGCGGTGCGCAGGCCGTGGACCTCGATGCGCGCGCAGGGATGGACCCAGGCCAGCAGTTCGAAGTCCCAGTCCGTCCCGGCCCCGGCGAACACGCCCACGCTGTCCACCGTGAAGGGCTTCCAGATCCGCAGCGGCGGGGCCGCGTATCCGGCGGCGGTGCGCAGCTGGGTCAGGGCCGGGCCCTGGCCCTGGAACAGGGCCGCCGCTCCGGGGCCGGAGGTGAAATGCTCCATGAACTTGCGCGCGGCGGCCTCGTCCAGGTGGAAGACCGTCTCCAGCCCGGCCAGTTCCAGCCCGGCCAGGACCTCGTCCGCCACGGGCTCGCCCTGCCCCAGGCGCACCGCGCACGGGCGCGCGACGCCGGACAGCAGCATCGGCACGGCGGCGGCCACGGCCATGGCGGCGCTGGTGCAGGTCTCGTCCAGAAACAGCACGGCGTCCGCCAGGGGCAGGCTCTCGCGGCGGGAGACGAATCCCTGGCGGTGTTCCGTCAGGCCCGTCTCGCGGGGGTCGCGCATGGGCCCGGCCAGGGTGTGGACCTGGGCGATGGTCTTCTTCAGCCAGGCCCGGCGCGCCCCGGGCAGGGCGGCGTAGGCGGCGGCGAAGACCTCGTCCGGCACCAGTCGGCTTTCGGTCCAGGCGGGGAAACTGTTCTCGTTCATGGTGCGCCTCCGGTTGCGCCCCCGCCGCTCCGGCGCGGGGGCCGGACCGGCGGACGCAAAGCAAAACGGCCCCCGGGGGCCGTCTGCGTGTGTCGCGCGGCTAGAGCCAGTCGAACCACTCTTTCCAGCTGCCCTGGATGCGCTCGCGCTCCTCTTCGGAGGCGGTCTGCTGATGGCGCAGGTAGGCCAGCTGGGCGCGCTTCTCGGCGTAGGACACGACCTCGGGCAGGTCCGGGTAGTTCACCGCCACGTAGCGGTAGCGCTCCCAGGCCGCGCCGAAGCGCTCGGCCCGCCAGTAGAAGTCGGCGACGAAAATCTCGTGCTCGGCCAGCTTGCGGCGGCATTCGACGATGGCGCTCTCGGCTTCGGGGGCGTACTTGCTGTTCGGGAAGGCCTCCACCAGGCGGCGGAAATATTCGGCGGCGGTGGTGATGCGGTTCAGGGGCTTGTCGATGGACGAGAAGCTTTTGAAGTTGGCCATGCCGATCTGATAGAGCACGTACTCGATCATCTCGTGGCGCGGGTGCAGGGCTTCGAACTCCTGGTAGGTGTCCGAGGCCAGGGCGTATTCGCCGTCCAGATAGTAGGCGTCGCCGAGGCCGATCTCGGCCTGGGCCGCGTAGGGGCTGAAGGGGAAGCGGTCCTTGAGCTTGGAGAAGGCCTCCGCCGCGTCCGCGTATTCCTTGGCGGCCATGGACTCCACGCCCAGCTCGTAGAGCTCCTGGGCCGTATCCTCGGCCGGGGGCAGGAAGTAGTAGTCGATGAAGCCGCAGCCCGACAGGGACGCCAGCATCACCACCACGACGATAAGGCGCGAAAGCTTGTACATGGGCACCATTCCAAGGTCTTGGCGGACGCGGGCAGGATGCCCGCGCCGACGGCACACCCGCGAAAACGGGACGCCGCTCATCCGCTCGGTACCTACCCAACCAAAGGCCGCCCGGTCAAGCCCGGAAATCCCGTGGACGGCCCGTGAATTTTCCCGGCCCGCCGGACCGGGCCGCCAGTGAAAAGGGGCGGCCCGGCGCCGTGCCGGGCCGCCCCTCAAATGCGAAGGGTATTCGCGCCCTTAGAGCTTGGAGGAGATCATCTCCTTGATGCTGCTCTTGGACACGGCGCCGGTGACCTGCTCCAGCACGTCCCCGCCCTTGAACAGGATCAGGGTCGGGATGGCGCGGATGCCGTACTTGCTGGGCGTGGCCTGGTTCTCGTCCACGTTCATCTTGGCGACCTTGATCTG
>CAYUIN010000050.1:0-9594 GCA_964444695.1 uncultured Desulfocurvus sp. | reverse complement strand
CTTGGAAATATTTGGTCGGTCTGTGGTCTGCCTGGGCAGCAGCCTGCAATTTCCTCCCGACAAGGAGGGGAATCCCTCGCCCCAGCCGGACACCCGGAACCACCCCGCTCCGGGTCCGCAGAGGCGCCCCGGAGCCGTCGTCGCGACCGCCCCCGCGCCCGGGTCAGCCCCCCCTCTGCTCCTCGCCGCCTCGGCCCTGCCAGACCCCGCCCCGTCCGGCCCCGCTCCGACCCGCGCCGAGATCGCCGCCCCGCCCCGAGGCCGCCGCCGCGCCACGCACCTCGCGCCACGCACCTCGCGCCACGCACCTCGCGCCACGCACCTCGCGCCACGCACCTCGCGCCACGAAAAAGGCCGCCCCCTGGGGGCGGCCCGTCAGGACGCGGCGGCGCGGCCCGGGCTCAGCCCATCTGCAACAGGTACATCCTGGTCAGGGCCCAGCCGGACCACAGCTGGTACAGGGCCAGGGCCAACAGGGCCGTGTTGTTCAGGCCGTGGAAAATGTGCAGGAACTTCCGCTTTTTCTTGTACTTGTCCAGGACGTGCCCGGTGGCGTAGCCGATGCCCGCGAGGGCGGCCATCACGGCGGCCACGGTGTAGTGCGCGCCGGACACGCCGTAGACCCCGAAGGCCTGGCGCATGGCGACCACGCCGACGGCCAGCCCCGCCAGCCAGGCGACGAGCACGATGCGGCCCCAGAAGACGTGGCGTTTCCAGGGGAAGAGGATCTTGCGCTTGCCGAAGTGGGAGAACAGGGTGCGGCGCACGCCCATTTCCATGACCCACAGGGCGAGCAGCGTGGCCAGGGCCTGCAGGACGGGATGAATCCAAAGCATCGGTCGGTCTCTCCTCGATCAGTACGGCCAGGCGGCCAGGAGCATGGCGGCCATGGCCAGCGGCATGGAACAGTTCACGGCGACCAGGGCGCGGCCGTGGCGGCCCGAGGCGGCCACGGCGGCCACCGCCAGCCCGCAGGCCAGCATGGCCCCGATGGTCCCGGCCCCGGCCCGGCCGCCCGTGGCCAGGGCCACGGCCCAGCACAGGCCCAGGAAATAGGCCATGACCCACAGGGCCATCAGCGGCCCGCGCGCCCGCTCGGGGAGCACGGTCCCGGGCAGGGGGAACCCGGCCCGGATGTACTCCGCCCGGCGGCCTTCGGCAAGCAGCCAGAAATGGGGAACCTGCCACAGGTAGACCACGCCGACCACGGCCAGGATCAGCGGGTCCGCCGCGCGGCCGCCCGCGGCCAGCCAGCCGGTCAGCGGCGGGACCGCGCCCGCCAGCCCGCCCACCAGCAGCGCGGCCGGGGTCCGGGCCTTGAGCGGGGTGTACAGGCCGTTGTACACGCCGACCACCCCCAGCCCGAGCAGCAGCAGCGCGGCGCCCCCGGCCAGGGCGAACAGCCCCAGCCCCGCCGCGCAGCCGAGCACGGCCAGGGCCGACACGGCCCGGGGCGTCAGGCGCCCGGCGGGCAGGGGGCGGTCCATGGTCCGGCGCATCAGCCCGTCGGGCACGCGCTCCTGGACCTGGTTCAGGGCGGAGCAGCCCGCCGTGAGCAGCGCCGCGCCCAGGGCGGCGGCGGCCACGGGCCCGGGGCGCCCCCCGCCCGCGAGCAGGGCCCCGAACAGGGAGGCCCCGCCCACGGCCAGGGCGATGCGCGGCCGGGAGATAAGCGCCAGGTCCCTGGCCGTCATTGCCCGGCCCCCGCCCCCAGGGCGCGCAGGGCGGCCACGATGCGCTCCAGTTCGTCGGCGGGCAGGGCGTCGTATTCGGGCATCATCGGCCCGAAACCCTTGGTGATCAGCTCGTGAGGATGGGTGATGGAGGCCCGCAGGTAGGCCTCGTCGGCGGTGACGGTGCGCTCGGCGCCCGAGGCGTCCTCGACCTCGCGCGCGCTGCCGAACAGGCCCTGAAAGGTCGGGCCCACGCTGTCCGTGCCGTCGGTGCTGTGGCAGGACAGGCAGCCCTCGGCCTGGAGGTCGGCCATGCCGTCCCCGCCGGAAGGCGCCTCGCCCGCGCCCGCCTGTGCGCCGGAGGCGGACAGCGACTCGATGAAATCGAGCAGCTCGTCCACCTGGGCGGGTTCGAGGTAGTCGTAGGCGGGCATGATCGGGTCCTGGCCGGAGACGACCAGCGCCCCGGGCTTGAGGATGGACTCGCGCAGGTAGTCCTCGTCGGCGGTGACGGTGCGCTGGGCGCCGGACTCGTCGGTCACGGAGCGCTCGGCGCCGTAAAGGTCCTTGAAGCTCGGCCCGGCGACCACGGAGCCGTCGGTGCTGTGGCAGGACAGGCAGCCCTCGGCCTCGGCCAGCAGGCGGCCGCGCTCGGGCCCGGCCACGTCGCCGTGCAGCATCCAGTTGACCATGGCCGTCAGGTCCTCGTCCGTGACCACGCCCTCGAAGGGCGGCATGCTCGGGGCGTAGCCCTTCACGACTTCGGCCCCGGGGTCCAGCACCGCGCGGCGCAGGTAGCCCTCGTCCGAGGACACGGTCTTCTCGGCGCCTGAGGCGTCCGTCACGGCGACCATCCGCCCGCCCAGGCCCGCCAGGGACGGGCCCACGCCGTCCGTGCCGTCCAGGCTGTGGCAGGAGGTGCAGCCGTAGTTCTCGAACAGGGCCTGGGCCTTCCTGGAGCCCGCGTCCTCGCCCGCCAGCCACTCCTGGAATTCCTCCTGGGGCACGATCTTCAGCGTGGCGATCATGTTGGCGTGCTTCAGGCCGCAGTACTCGGCGCACAGGATGTCGAACTCGCCGGTCGTATCGGAGTTGAACCAGGCCGTGGTGGTCAGCCCCGGCACGGTGTCCATCTTGATGCGCATGGCCGGGACGTAGAAGCTGTGGATCACGTCGCGCGAGGTCATGGACAGCTTGACGTCGGTGTGCACAGGGGCCATCAGCACCGGCGAGCGCTTGCCGCCCTCGTAGCTGAAGGACCAGGACCACATCCTGGCCTCCACGCCCACGACGAGCGCGCCCTCGGGCACGGTGCGCATGGCCTTGAAGCTGGTCCAGCCGAACCAGAACATGGACATCACGATGATGGTCGGGATGATGGTCCACAACAGTTCCAGGACCAGGTTGCCCTTGATGTCCGCCGGTTCCGGATTGCGCGTGTAATGATAGCGCCACATGAAATAGAGCATCAGCCCCGTGACCAGCAACAGGATGCCGATGGCGAAGGCCAGGATGTACAGGAACGCGAAATCCACTTCCCGTGCCGCGCTGAACACTTGCCCGAACATGGCTCCCTACCTGTAGGCCGTATCGAAGAACGTGAAGCCGATGAAGATCGCCAGGATGACGAAGGTCATCAGCACGAAGCTCTTGAGCAGCCAGTTTTCGTACTTGAGATGCATGAACACCATGATCACCAGCGAGGCCTTGGTGGTGGCGATGGCCATGGCCAGCACGATGTTCAAGAATCCCAGGTCGATCTGCGCGGCCCAAACCGTGACCGCCGTGAGCGCCATGAGTCCCAGCCAGATGCCCGCGAGCATCGGGTAGCCCGGTCCGTGGTGTTCGCTTGCGTGTTGCGTGTCCATGGCGTCCTCCGGATCAACCGATGAGGTAGAACAGCGGGAAGAGGTAGATCCAGATCAGGTCCACCAGGTGCCAGTACAGCCCCGCGTTCTCCAGGAACGTGAAGTCCCCGGCGTGGCTCGCGCCGGTGTGCATCAGCCACCAGGACAGGCCCAGCACGCACATCCCCACGACCACGTGGACGCCGTGCAGTCCCGTCATGGCGAAGTACAGGGCGAAGTAGACCATCTGCCCCGGCTCGCGCAGGGCCAGCTCGTGCCCGCCCGGATACAGCCCGTGGTGGAACTTGGCGCCCCACTCGAAATACTTGATGACCAGGAACACGCAGGCGAACCCGATGGTGGCCAGGGTCAGGCCCTTGGCCCGGGCGACCTCGCCGCGCCGCAGCGCCGCCACGGCCACGGCCACGAACCAGCTCGACGTGATGAGCACGATGGTGTTGGTCGTGCCCATGACCACGTCCAGCTCCTTGTGGGCCTCGTGGAAGGCGGCGTGGTAGCGGTGCAGGTACACCGCGTAGAGCACGAACAGCCCGCCGAAGAGCAGGATCTCCGTGAACAGGAACAGCCACATCCCGAGCTTGGCGCCCTCGTAGTCCTTGTGCGTGCTATGCATCGGGCTCTATCCCCCGGTAGTCGTACGGCCCCCTGTCGACCACGGGCTCGGCGTCGAAATTGTGGGTCGGCGGGGGCGAGGGCAGCGTCCACTCCAGGGTGGCCGCGCCCCAGGGGTTGCGGCCCACGCGCGGACCGCTGCGCATGCCGCGCCAGAGGTTGGCGAACATCAGCACCAGCCCGGCCAGAAGCACCCAGGAGCCGATGGTCGAGGCCACGTGCAGCGGGGTGTACTGGGGCAGGTAGTCGTAGTAGCGCCGGGGCATGCCCTCCAGGCCCAGCAGGTACATGGGGAAGTACAGGCCGTTCATGCCGATGATCAGGATCACGGCGGCCCAGATGGCGACCTTCTTGTTGTACATCCGGCCGTGGACCTTGGGCAGCCAGTAGTGCAGCGCGGTGAACAGGCCGAAGCCCGTGCCGCCGAAGATCACGTAGTGGAAGTGCCCGACCACGAAGTAGGTGTCGTGGACGTGCATGTCCGCCCCGGCGGCGCCCAGCACCAGGCCGGTGATGCCGCCCATGGTGAACAGGAAGATGAAGCCCAGGGCGTAGATCAGCGGCGGCTCCAGGTGGATGGAGCCCTTGTACAGCGTGCTGACCCAGTTGAAGACCTTGATGGCCGAGGGGATGGCGACGATGAACGTCAGCAGCGAGAAGACCATCACCGCCGTGTCGCTCATGCCCGAGACGAACATGTGGTGCGCCCAGACCAGCGAGCCCGCGAAGGCGATGGCCAGGCTGGACACGGCGATGGCCCTGTAGCCGAAGATGTGCTTGCGCGCGAACACCGGGATCACGTCGGAGATCACGCCCATGGCGGGCAGGACCATGATGTACACCGCCGGGTGCGAATAGATCCAGAACAGGTGCTGGTACAGGATCGGGTCGCCGCCGCGCGAGGGGTCGAAGATGCCCATGTGGAAGACGCGCTCGACGATGATGAGCAGGCCCGTGATGCCCACGATGGGCGTGGCCAGCAGCTGGATCCAGGCCGTGGCGTACAGGCCCCAGGCGAACAGCGTCAGCCGCGTCCAGGTGATGCCCGGGGCGCGCAGGCGGTGGATGGTGACGATGAAATTGAGCCCCGTGAGGATGGACGAGAAGCCCAGGATGAACACCGCCAGCACAGCCACGGAGACGTTGGTGGTGGTCACCGCCGAGAAGGGCACGTAGAAGGTCCAGCCCGTGTCCGGCGGCCCGTCGCCGGTGAACAGCGCCGTGAGCGCCACCACGCAGCCGATGGCGTACAGCCACCAGGAGAACATGTTCAGCTTGGGGAAGGCCACGTCCTCGGCGCCCAGGTGCAGGGGCAGGATGATGTTGCCGAAGGAGGCCGGGATGCTGGGGATGACGACCATGAAGATCATGATCACCCCGTGCAGGGTGAACATGGCGTTGTAGGTCTGCTGGCCCATGATGGTCCGGCCCGGGGCGATGAGCTCCAGGCGGATCAGGAAGCCCAGCGTCACCGCCACGGCGAAGAAGCCCAGCACGCACCACAGATAGAGCAGGCCGATGCGCTTATGGTCCGTGGTGAACAGCCAGGAGGCCAGGCCCCGGGCGTCCCAGAAACTGCCTGCCGTCGTGCCGTCTTGCGTCATGAGCGAATCCTCGACCGCGTCTATGCTGGTATCAGCGTCTTTTCTTCTTCTTGCCCGCCGTGAGCAGCACCACCAGGATCAGGCCCAGGGAGACCAGCACCGTGATGCCCGACACGCGCAGGATGTCGAAGGCGTAGCGCCTGCCCTTGGGGTCGTAGCTGTAGCAGAACGAGAGCAGCCGCTTGACCGAGATGCCCGGCGTGCCCTTGGCGGCCTCGGTGGCGGCCATGGTCACGTCGAAGGGCAGAAAGTCCGAGCCGTAGAGGTAGCGCACGATCTTGCCGTCCGGCGACACGGCGACCACCACCACCGGGTGGGCGAAGTCCTTGTCCATGCGCTGGAAGCGGAAGCCCAGGGCGTCCATGGTACGGTCTATGGCCGCCTTGTCGCCCGTGAGGAACCGCCAGTGCTCCGCCGGGAACCCGCCGCGCAGGGCGGCGGCGAAGTTGCGCTTGTTGCGCGCCGCCACCTCGGGCGTGTCGTTCTCGTCGAAGCTGATGGACAGGATGTTCAGCTCCGTGCCCGGGTCCAGGGCGACCTCGGGCAGCACGCGGGCCATGGCGCTTTGCAGGATGTGGCAGACGTTGGGGCAGGTGTAGTACACCGGCAGGATCATGGTCGGCCCGGTCAGGGCCTCGCCCAGGGAGACGTCCCTGCCCCCCGAGTCCTTGAAGGTCACGTCCCGGGGCACGTACTGCCCCAGGTGCTCGTCCACCCCGACCTTGATCCCCGAGTCCTCGGCCTGCTGGGCCATGGCCGCGTGGTCGTGGGTCATGCCCTCCATGCCCGGCGCCGCGCCCTCCTGCCCCGCCATCCCCTCGGGTCCCTGGTGGGCGGGCATGGCGGGCATGGCCTCGTGGCCTTCGTGGGCGGGCATGGGCGCGGCGGGCTCCTGGCCCGTCATGCCCTGCATGGCCCCGTGCCCGGCGTGGGCCGGGGCGTCCTGCGCCACGGCGCGGGCCGGGGCGGCCATGAGCACCGCCCCGACACACAGCGCCGCAATCAACGCCGCGAACGGTCTAGAAGGAAGCCATGTAGTCGGCAAGGGCCTTCAGCTCCTCGTCGTTGTACTTCTGGACCATCTTGGTCATCATCGGGGCGGTCTTGTCCTGGACCTTGAAGGTCCCGTCCTTGTAGCCCTGGAGCTTCTTCAACAGGTCCTCGGCGCTCTGGCCCTTGAGGGCCGGGGCCACGCCCAGGGCGACCTTGGAGCCGTCGGCGCCGTGGCAGCCCTTGCAGCTGCCGTACAGGGACGCGCCGTCCGCGGACATGGCAACGGCGGACAACAGGGACACGGTCAGCACCGCACAGCCGAACAAAGCGATCAAGCGTTTCATCGGATTCAACCTCGCAATGGATTTGGTCTTTGGTTTTGCCGAAATCGGTACCCGGGTTCATACCACGATTTCAAGGCCATGAACAGCCTTGATGCCACATTTGCCGGGACCGCAACGTAACACGCGGGCCGCGTCCCGACAAGGGGGGACGTCGGCCCGCGTGCGCGTCTTTGCAAAGCAGCGTCGGACGGGGGCTCGGGAGGCGGTGCGGCCCGGCCGCACGGGAGGCGGATCAGCCGTCGCGGCGCATGCGTCGCTCCCAGCTGAAATCCTTGGAGGTCACCGCGTCCTCCATGCGCCGGATGCGGCGTTCCAGGCGCTCGAACTTTTCGCGCACCCGGGCCAGGGCGCCGCTGCGCGAGGAGGCCCAGGCGTCGTAGAACTCGCGTTCCGTGTCGCTGGACGGCTGGACCACCGGCTCCAGCTTCATCAGCAGCCCGGCCGCGAAATACAACACCAACCCGGGCCACAGGCCCGTGAACAGCACCAGCAGGACCGTCAGCACCCGCATCCAGAACACGGGGAAGTCCAGGTGGTCGGCCAGCCCCCGGCAGACGCCCAGGAGCATCCCGTCGCGCGAGCGGTAGGGCCCGCCGCGCCCGTCCGCTCCGGCGCGCCGCCCCGGGCCGCAGCCGAAGCCGCGCCCGCGCCCGCCGCCGGGGCCGCAAGAAAATCGCTTGTCATGCCGCATCGTTGCCGCCTTCCTTGTCCTGCCCGCGCGCGCCGTCTTCCAGGAGCAGGGTCTCCAGGACCTCCACCCGCTCCTCCATGCGCGACAGGGCGTTGTACATTTCCTGAATCATGCGCGTCTCGTCCGTGCGCTCGGCGCTCTCCCGGCGGGAAAACGCGCCCTGGAACAGCCGGGCCACCAGGAAGATGAGCCCGACCACCACCAGCAGCGGGACGAGAACGAAGCCGAAGAAGAAACCGTGCATGGACCACCGCCTTGTTTGTGCGCCGCCCGGATGCGGCTAGTCCGCGTCCCCCGCGCCGCCGGGCGCGTCCGCCGGGGCGTCCTTGGCGGGGGACTTGGCCGCCGCCTTGCCCGCCGACTTGCCCGTCGTCTGGCCCGTCGTCCGGCCGGACGCATCCTTGCCGCCCGCCTTGCGGGAGCGCAGCGCCGCGAGTTCGGCCTCTATGCTATCGTCCTTTTCCAAATCCGCAAAGGCCTCCTCCAGGTCCACGCGGCGGCCGGGCGCGGCCAGTTCGGCCTCGGCCTCCAGCCGCTCGATGCGCGACTCGAAGCTGTCGAAACGGCGCACGGCGTCGGAGGCGTCCACGCGGGTCAGGGTCTGGCCCGCGCGGGTCCGGGTCCGGGCCCGGGCGTGGCGCTGTTCGAGCAGGCGCTGCTTCTCGCGCGCGCTGGCCAGCTTCTCCTCCAGTCGGGCGATGTCGTCCCGGGCCTGGTCCACCAGCGCGCCCAGGTGGGCGGACTCGGCGTCCAGGGCCTCGTGGCGGCGCAACAGCGCGCCCTTCTCGTGCAGGGCCTCGCGGGCCAGGTCCTCGCGGCCGCGCTCCACGGCCAGGGCCGCGCGCTGCTCCCACTTGGCGGCGGCCTCGGACAGGCCCGCGCGCTCGCGCTCCATGGTCTTCTGCTCGGCCATGATCCCCGCGCAGTTGGACTTGAGCTCCACCAGGGTCTCCTCCATCTCGCGGACCATGAGCCGGATGAGCTTGCGCGGGTCCTCCGCGCCGTCCAGCAGCGCGTTGAGGTTGGAACTGACGATGTCCTTGAAGCGATTGAAAATGCCCATACCGTCCTCCGGTGCCTTGATCGTGAAACGCATTCGGCCCTCTTTGAGCAGGAAGCGTGCCGGAGCTGAAGATTGCACGCAATATGCCGGTATCATTTCATTTCATGCCCTTGACGCAAGGCACCGTATATGGCATTATCCGCTAACTTTTGGCGTAAATAAATCGAATATGGCACGAACAACCACACTGCGCACCCGCTCGGGAACCCACGAGGCCGTGGGCCAGTCCGACGCCTTTTTGGAGTTCATGGAACGCCTGTCCGCCGCCGCCGCCGTGGACAGGCCCGTGCTCGTGGTCGGCGAACGCGGCACCGGCAAGGAGCTGGCCGCCGGGCGGCTGCACTACCTCTCCCGCCGCTGGGAACAGCCGCTGGTGACACTCAACTGCGCCGCGCTGCCCGAGCAACTCATGGAAAGCGAGCTGTTCGGCCACGAGGCGGGCGCCTTCACCGGCGCCAGCGCCCGGCGCACCGGCCGCTTCGAGCTGGCCGACGGCGGAACCATGTTCCTGGACGAGATCGGGACCATGCCCCTGCCCGCCCAGGAAAAGATCCTGCGCGCCGTGGAGTACTGGGAGTTCGAACGCCTGGGCGGGTCGCGGCCCGTGCGCGTGGACGTGCGCGTGGTCGGCGCCACCAACGTGGACCTGCCCGCCCTGGCCGCCGCCGGGCGCTTCAAGCGCGACCTGCTGGACCGCCTGAGCTTCGAGGTGCTCACCGTGCCGCCCCTGCGCGCCCGCGCGGGCG
>CAYUIN010000049.1:5489-9613 GCA_964444695.1 uncultured Desulfocurvus sp. | reverse complement strand
GTGAGGTACAGCGGCAGCATGCTGTACGGCCCGAAGCTGGAGGCCACGGCCAGGGAGAACAGCGCCACCAGCACCGGGAAGGCCGGGTTGCCCACCACCTCGCGCAGGGCCGCCGCGCGCGGGGCCTCGCCCGTGAACTCGCCCCCGCGTCCGAAGATCTTGAAGGCCAGGCCCATGGCCAGCCCCAGCAGGCCGTAGATCAGGAACAGCTGGCGCCAGGGCAGGATGTCCAGCAGCAGCGCGGCCAGGGCGGGCACGGACACGAAGGCCAGGTTGGGCGCCATCTCGTGCACGGACAGGCCCTTGCCCCAGTGGCGCGGCTCCAGCAGCGAGGTGATGGCCGTGACGGCCGAGGGGAAGTACAGCCCGCCGGACAGGCCCATGAGCAGCAGAAGCACCCGCAGCAGGTCGTAGCCCGGGGACAGGGAGACCCCGAGCATGGCCGAGGCGATGAGCAGGGTGGAGACGAGGACCGTGCGCCTGTGGCCCAGGCGCGCGGCCACGAAGCCCGAGCAGGCCATGGACAGGCTCATGCCCCCGGAGACGTAGAAGAACAGCCCGCCCGCGCTGGCGTGGCCGATGCCGAATTCGCTTTCCAGCGGCGCGAGCAGCGGCGAGAGGATGACCCGCGAGACGAAGTTGACGTAGAACAGCCCCGCGAAGAGCAGCAGGTAGGGCAGGGCGCGGCGGAAGGGCAGGGGCGCCGCGAAGTGGCCGTGGGCGTCGGTCATGGGGCGATTCCGGGTCGGAGGTGCGGGGCCAAGGCACCTTGTGTAGCTGGCATTGTCCCCCGGGGCAACGGGAAATGCGTCCGGGCGGGCCCGGGGCGCCAAGGGCTTTGACGCGGCCCGGGAATTGCGGCAAGGGATGCGGGTGATGGATACGACCAGCGTTGTCTTCGTCCTGCCGTCGCTGACCTTCGGGGGCGCCGAGCGGGTGATGCTGACGCTCCTGGCCCACCTGGACCGGGAGCGCTTCGCGCCCGTGCTGGCCGTGGGCTCGGCCACGGGGCGCTACGCGGCCGAGGTCCCGGCCGGGGTGCCCGTGCGCGAACTGGGCGGGGCCCGGGTGCGCCGGGCCGTGCCGGGCCTGGTGCGCCTGACGCGCGAGCTGCGGCCCGACGTGGTCTTCTCCACCCTGGGCTACCTCAACGTGCTGATCATGCTCGCCCGGCCCCTGATGCCCCGGGCCACGGCCTTCATCGGCCGCGAGACGAACATCCCCAGCCGCAACCTGCCGGGCAGCGCCTGGCCCCGGCTGCTGCCCTTGCTCTACCGCCGCCTGTACCCGCGCTTCGACCGCGTGGTCTGCCAGTCCGAGGACATGCGCCGCGACATGGTGGACAATTTCGGCCTGCCCGCCGGGCGCGCCGTGGTGGTGCACAATCCCGTGGACGTGGACCGCGTGGCGGCCCTGGCCGCCGGGGGCGGGGCGGACCTGCCCCACGGGCGCACGCGCCTGCTGGCGGCGGGCAAGCTCATGCCGCAGAAGGGCTTCGACCTCCTGCTGCGGGCCCTGGCCGAAAGCGGAGACGAGGCCCTGCACCTGACCATCCTGGGCGACGGGCCCGAGCGCGCGGCGCTGACGGCCCTGGCCGCCGAGCTGGGCCTGGCCGGGCGCGTGGCGCTGCCGGGATTCGTGGACGACCCGTACCCCTGGATGGCCGCCGCCGACCTGTTCGTGCTCAGCTCGCGCTTCGAGGGCCTGCCCAACGTGGTCCTGGAGTCCATGGCCTGCGGCACGCCGGTGCTGGCCTTCCAGTGCCCGGGTGGGCTGGACGAGATCGTGAGCCCCGGGGAGAACGGCTGGCTGGTGCCGCCCGGGGACGTGGCGGCCCTGGCCCGCGAGCTGCCCCGCGCGGCCCGCGCCGGGCTGGACCCGGAGCGCGTGCGGGCCTCGGTGCGCGGGCGCTTCGGAGCCCGGGCCGTGACCGCCCGCTACGAGGCCCTGTTCGAGGCCGTGCGCAAGCGGCCGGGAGGGCGGGGATGATCCGCGTCCTGCACCTGATCACCGGGCTGAACACCGGCGGCGCGGAGATGATGCTCTCCAAGCTGGTGGCGGGCATGGACCGCGGGGCCTTCGCCTCGCGGGTGGTGACGCTGCTGGGCGAGGGGCCGCTCACGCCCCGGGTGCGCGAGGCCGGGGTGGAGGTCACCTCCCTGGGCCTGTCGCGCGGGGCGGCGGACCCCCGGGCGCTGCTGCGGCTGGTGGGCATCCTGCGCTCCTTCCGGCCCCAGGTGGTGCAGACCTGGCTGTACCACGCGGACCTGATGGGCCTGGTGGCGGCGGGGCTGGCCCGCACCGGCCGGGTGATCTGGAACCTGCGCTGCTCCAACATGGACTTTTCGCACTCCGGCAGGCTGACGCGGCTGACCGTGGGCGCCTGTGCGCGGCTCTCCGGGCTGCCCGCCGCCGTCATCGCCAACTCCTCCATCGCCGTGGACGTGCACCGCGCCATGGGCTACCGGCCCCGGCGCTTCGAGGTCATCCCCAACGGCTTCGACCTGGAACATTTCGTGCCGGACCTGGATGCCGGGGCCTCGCTGCGGGCCGAGCTGGACGTCGCGCCCGGGGCTCCGCTGGTGGGCATGGCCGCCCGCTTCGACCCGCAAAAGGACCACGCCACCTTCCTGCAGGCCGCCAGCGAGATCGCCGCCGAACGGCCGGATACCCGGTTCGTGCTGCTGGGCGACGGGATGGACCACGGCAACGCGGGGCTGCTGGCCCTGGCCGAGCAGGCCGGAGTGCGCCACAACCTGGAGCTTCTGGGACGGCGCGAGGACGTCGCGCGGATCATGGCCGCCCTGGACGTTGCCGTGCTGTCCTCGGCCTACGGCGAGGGCTTCCCCAACGTGGTGGGCGAGGCCATGGCCTGCGGCACGCCCTGCGTGGTCACCGATACCGGGGACAGCGCCGCCGTGGTCGGCGCCACGGGGCGCATGGTCCCGCCGCGCAACCCGGCGGCCCTGGCCGGGGCCGTGCTGGAGCTGCTGGCCCTGCCCGGCGCAGAGCGTGAGGCCCTGGGCCTGGCCGCGCGCGAGCGCATCCAGACCCACTACAGCCTGCCCGCCGTGGTGGAGCGCTACGCCGCCCTGTACCGCGCCGTGACCGCCTAGCGCCGCGCCCCGCGCCCCGCGCCGGTCCGCATCGCCCGCATCCTCGGCGGGCGCAATACTCTCCAAGCAATTCCAGTATGTTCCGTGTCGCATCGCGTCGCGGGCGGCCCCGCGCGCGTTCCTTGATCGCTGCCGACCCGCAGCGCCGCCGCGCAGATGTGCAACGAGATGCACACTTGTGCAAGGCGTTCGTGCGAGGAGCTTCACAATACCCCTCCCCTTGTGGAGGGTTTTGTTTTTGCTCTGGCCGCATCATGCTTGTTTTATTGAATATTCAAGTTTGGCACGGGCTATGCTTTAAGAGGGGCAAGAACGCGACGCAGCGTGAACGAAAAGCACAAACAAGGAGTGAACCATGGCCACCACGAATTTCATCCTCGCATTGATGATGGGCGCCGCCCTGTCCCTGGCGACGGTGGCCGTGGCTCACAAACCCTTGCAGGCGACGACGCGGCGGACGTGCAGCATCCACAACCGGGACAACAAGACGCACCATCGTGCGTAGTACATACAAGGAGAAGACCATGACCAAGAAGATGTTGAGCATGAGCATTGCCACTGTGGCGGTGCTGGGCCTGGCGAGCCTCGCCATGGCGCACGGCTGGGGCAACGGATTCGGATACAACCACATGCGGTCCGGCAACGGGTACGGATACGGCCGGATGATGGGCACGGACGCCGCCGGCTTCAACTGCCCGTACTGGGGCTCCAACGTCGCCGAGCGCATGCCCCACGAGGGCTACGGCCCCGGCAGGACCCAGGCCGCCCCGCAGGCGTCCGTCCTCCCGGACTACAGCGAAGCCCGCTGACGCGGATTGATCACGGCTGAAACGACAACACGTCGCACCCACGGTGCGCAAAAGATATGAGGAGAAGACCATGACCAAAAAAATGTTGAGCATGAGCATCGCCACGGTGGCGGTGCTGGGCCTGGCGAGCTTCGCCATGGCCGGCGGCTGGGGCAACGGATTCGGATACAACCACATGCGGTCCGGCAACGGGTACGGA